>JARKPC010000014.1 GCA_029975435.1 Propionivibrio sp.
CTGCATGCCGTGCGAACCCATTGGGGAATTGAAAACAGCCTGCATTGGTGCCTTGACGTCACCTTTGGCGAGGATGCCAGCCTGATCCGTCTGCGCAATGCCGCCCAGAATTTCTCTTTCCTGCGCCGCGCCGCCTTGAAACTCTTTCGCGCCGACAAATCCCGGGTCATGAGCTTGCCACGAAAAATCAAGACCGCTGCCTACAATCCAGCCTATTTGGCTGCCGCTTTGCAGCTACGGGAAATTTGATGCTCCGCCCCTGGAGTGAACGGGCGGGCGCAGGGGGCTGGTCAAAGCAGCCAACCACGGCGAATACAGCGGAAAGAACGCAGCGGAAAACTGTGAAAGGGAAGCTCTTCGCCGCGCCCGCGGTGATTGAATGGGAATTCAAACGAAGAATGACGGGACGCCGTCTCGGTTCAAATGCCGATAAAGGCGGGGAGGTTGGGCGGATTTGCGGAAGTGCAGCCCGCGTCGATCTCCGGATGACCGGCATGCAGCTTCAGCGGGATCACCCCGGCCCAGACCGGGATCGCCATGTCTTCCTCCGCATCAATAACTCCACCGGTACGTATTTTTGCGGCGGCTTCGAGCAATGAGATGCGCAGCAGGCGCGTTCCTGCGATTTCGGCGGGCGATGGGGCGCGCACGAGTTCGGCGCGGCCGGGGCTGACATGCTCGACGAAGACTTCGAATTCGACGGCTTTGATGGCGGGATCCGTCACTTCCTCGAAGCGCCCGTAGATCACCACCGAACGGAAGTTCATCGAGTGGTGAAAGGCCGAACGCGCCAGCACCAGGCCATCCACATGTGCGATGCACACCGAGCACTCCCCGGTCGTCAACGCTTGCGCCATGCGCGAATTGTTGGCGCCGTGGATGTACAGGTGATCGCCGGAGCGCCAGCAGGCAGTCGGCAGGCAGTGCACGCTGCCGCCATGGTTGAAGGCGACCTGGCAGATCAGCGCTTCGTCGACGATCGCCTCGACCGTGGCACGGTCGTAATGGGCGCGTTGCGGCTTGCGGCGGATCTCGGTGCGGGCGGATGGTGGAATGTCGGACATGGTCGGCTCCTGGGAAAGAAGCGCCAGCATAGTCCGATTGTGGCACCATGCATGGATCCAGTTTGTCTCAAATATATAGAACCAGATGCCGCTCGATCTTTTCTTGAAATCGCTGAACGACCCGCTCGGCCCGCATGAATCGCGGCAGGCCCGTCTTTACGGGCTGTTGAAGGAGGCCATTCTTTCCGGCCGGCTGGCGCCTGGAGCACGCCTTCCCGGCACGCGCCAACTCGCGGCCGATTACCGCATGGCGCGGAACTGCGCGCTGTTCGCTTACCAGCAGCTGCTGGCCGAGGGCTTTCTGCAGGCCGATCGGGGCGGAACGCGGGTCGGCGCCTTGCCGCTGTCGGCCAGCGCGGGAAGTTCGCCGGCCAAGGTGCCGGGCGGGCCGTGTCTTTCGCTGCGGGCGCGGCAACTGCCTCCCTCGATCAGTGGTGAGAACTACCTGCCTTTCGCGCCCGGGGTTCCCGATCTGAATGCCTTCCCCTGGCGCGCCTGGTCGCGGGCCTTGCAGCGTGCCTGGAACGAGGTCAGCGCCCGGCAGGTGGCCTATGCGGAGCCAGGCGGCGAGCCTGAACTGCGCCGGGCGGTGGCGACCTTTCTTTCGGCGCGGCGCGGTGTCGCGTGCACCCATGAACAGGTATTCATCTTCCCCGGCGCGCAGGCGGCACTCGACGCCTGCGCGCGGCTGCTGGCGGATAGCGGAGATACGGTCTGGCTCGAGGAACCTTGCTACACAGCGGCGCGCAACGCCATGCTGGCGGCGGGCTTGACAACCGTGGCCGTGGCGGTGGACCGGGACGGCATGGCGCCGGACGAAATGTTGTGGGCCGCCTCGCCGCCTCGCCTGATCTATGTGACACCGTCGCACCAGTATCCTCTGGGCAGCGTGCTCAGCCTGGAACGGCGCCTCGATCTCCTGAATCGCATCGGCGGCGGCTGGCTGATCGAGGACGACTACGACAGCGATTTCAACCACGCGCGGCCGGGGGCGCCGTTACCGGCCATCCAGGGGTTGCGTCCGGATGCCCCGGTAATCTACGTCGGAACCTTCAGCAAACTGCTCTATCCCGGGCTGCGCATCGCCTACATGGTCGTTCCGCGCTGGGCCGTCAAGGACATCGGCGAAGCCGTCCGCAACCTCTATCGCGGCGGGCAGGCCGTCGAACAGCGGGCTCTGGCGCGCTTCCTCGATGGCGGCCAGTTGACCCGCCACATCCGGAGCATGGCGCCGATCTACCGCGAACGGCAGAGCGTCCTGCGCGCGGAGTTGCGTGCCCGATTCGGCGATGGCGGAGAAATCCTCGGCGGGCAGGCGGGACTGCACCTCGTGCTGCGCCTGCCGGGCGGCTTGCCGGATACGGCGTTTGCCGAGGCGGCGCTGCGCCGCGGTGTCGTCGTGCGCGCGCTGAGCAGCTATTACTCGCAGGGCGGGGGCGGCAACGGCTTGGTGCTGGGCTACGGGATGGCGGAGGCGAAACAGATACCGGGGCTGGTTGCCAGAGCTTTCTCGCGGAGCTGAACTGAACTTGGCTAGAGGTAACGTGATGCGGCCTGGAAGTCCATCTTTTGCGGGGGAGGTACTTCGTCACGGTCGACGCGCGCCACAATGAACGCCCGGCTCAGCGGGTTAGCTCCTTTCAGGGATATGGCCGCGAATCGTACGTCGGCCACCGCTTCGGATGTGGTGGTGTCGTCAAGCACGACGTTCATCGGGCTTAGGCGTAAATGCACCGGCTCGATCGAGAGATAATCCTGGGGATTGTCGAGCACCGTTTTCAGTGATTCGAATTGGCTCTCCAGCAACGCTTCGGTCGTGTCGAGCGCTTCAAGCTGTCGTTCGTTTTCCAGGAGTTTCGCTTCCAGTTCCGCCTGTTCGCTTGGTTTTGCGGGCGCTTCTCCCAACATCGAGCCCAAGCCCGGCCCATGCTTGCTCAGCAGCCGCAAGCGAGCACGAATGAGCGAACGCGCTGCCTGGAGTTCGTTGCGCTCGTTCCTTTCCGTGCCGATCTCGGACAATGCCCTGGAGACAAGGTGCTCGAAGACTTCGATGCCGACCACGCGGCGAAGGCGCTGTTCGTCTTCGGCGCAAAGGCGCGTCTTGTGGTCGGAGAAATTGACCATGCGTTGTGCCACATCGCGCATCACGACATCACCTTGCAGGGCCATGCCAAAAACCCGCTCTTCGCGATAGGCCATGCCGAGAATGACATAGGCCGCTTGGAGATCGGGCGATGCCGAGAAAAGGGCGCGCAAATCATCAGCGCGGCTCAGCAAGGTCTGCAGGTCTGCAGGCGCGACGAAGAAAGCCTTGAGCGCTGGGTCGGTTGACCATGCCCTTGGAGACAATGGTCTGGCGGGAGGGAAGTACTTCACCCGTTCCTTCATGAATCCAATCGTAGTCGCGACCGACGGCGAAAGACGTTTCTCGCAGTTGCGCACGAGCTTCAGGCGGGGGTTCGTCAGGGCGATGGCCTTGCCAACGGCCCACTGCACGGTGTCGTCCGAGACGCGTTCGGGATCGAACCGAGTCGATCCATTCCTGAACCAATCCAGAATGCTCATTTTGTCCTCCGATACTCGTGCGTTGGCTTGCTCCCCCGTTTTTCATCATAGGCTCGAGAATCGCCGGGCGCTGGCAGCACCCGGACGCAGTTCCTCCGGTTACACCGAGCACACTCTATACCGTTTGGCGCCACATATGGACCTTGTTGAGAAAGCCATCGCCGAGCTTGACGGCTAACGGCTCTGTGCCGAACGGAATGAACCCGCAGTCTGCATAGAGGCGCACGGCCGCCAGGTTTGATTCAGTGACAGTGAGCTGCACAACCTCGGTGATTTGCGACCGGCGGGCCTGGCAAAGGATTTCTTCGACGAGAGCCTTGGCAATGCCTCTGCCCCTGGCGGCAGGACGAACGTACATGCCGAAGAGCGTGGCCTTGTGCCGGGTACGTGCGCGCTGCTCGAACGAGAGGCCAGCCGCTCCTGCAAGCTCCTGTCCGAAAAACGCACCGATGACCAGTTCGTGAACCTCGGATCCCATGGCTACACGCTTCGCCCACCACGCGATGGGCAGGTTTTCGCGCTCGGCTGCCGTTGAGGTAAAGGCTTCCGGCGCAAGCGAGTAGGCCTCGAGCATGAGTTCCCGATAGGCTGGCGAGTCTGATGGAAGAAGGCGGCGAATGATGGGGGTTTGCATGCTGTTTAATATTCAGGCTGGCTGGTTTGGCGCGACGGATCGGGCGCAGGCCGGATTCGCAAGGTGGCCGCCTTGGTTGGCAATCGTGAAACCGACATTGCCACGGAGAGCCGTCGAGGGCAGAATCCCGAGCGGGAGCCGGTTCTTCTTCGCCGTCTGGAATCGGGCATGGTGACTGGATAATCGTTGGATAGGGGACTATCTGTGGACTCGAAATACATCCTTAATATTACCGAACTGGACTCTCAGCACGAGGAAATCGAGACTATTTTCATCGCGCTGCAGGCGGCCATCGATGATAAGGAACGTTGGCACGCTCTTCTTGAAAACCTTTGCGAAAAACTCAAATTCCACTTCTACGCCGAAGAATCCATCATGAGAGTTTTTGCGTATCCGGAATACCAGGAGCACCGGAAATCGCATCTCGAAATCCTGAAAACGGTCGAAGGTTACAGAAACAGGGATTTGACCGAAGCCGACGTTGCCACGCTGAGAGATCATCCCATGCAACTCTTCCTCGAGCAGATTCTCACTCAGGACCTGAGGTTTGCGGCCTTTCTCAATCGAAACAAGGAACGTCTGGGAATACAGTAGCGGCTGGTGCCCGCTGCCACAACGGGGCGGAGCCTCTGGCCATTACAGAAATCTGAAAACCGTTCCCGTGGTGTGATGTTGTCCCCCGGATTCTGCTTTGCCCCGTGGATACCCGTCTCGCGTCTGACGAAACATTCTCGCGCCCCCCGGAATTCTTGATGTGGAGCAGATTGCGTAGTGGCTTGCGGGCAGCCTGGGTGATCCGAAAAATTTCTCGACTGTTGTAAATAACCGACACCACGACCTTGATGCCGGTGATAGTTTTCCATTCCTCAAAAAACCAACGAGGAACCCGCGATGCCAAAAACCCTGATCGAACCCTTCCGCATCAAGAGCGTCGAGCCGATCCGCATGACGTCTCGCGAAGAGCGCGTGCGCCTGCTCGAAGAGGCCAGGCTCAACGTCTTCAAGCTGCGCGCCGAAGACGTGCTGATCGACTGGTTGACCGATTCCGGAACTGGCGCCATGTCGTCGCGGCAGTGGGGCGCGATCATGGAAGGGGATGAAAGCTATGCCGGGGCGCGCAGCTTCTACCGCCTCGAAGCGGTCATCCGCAAGATCACCGGCATGACGAATTTCGTGCCGACGCATCAGGGCCGCGCCGCCGAAAAGGTGTTGTTCACGGCGACATGCAAGAAGGGCGATCTGGTGCCGAACAACTGTCACTTCGATACCACCCGCGCCAATCTCGAATACATCGGCGTCGAGGCGGTGGATCTGGTGATCCCCGAAGGTCTGCAGCCCAGTCTGGTGCATCCCTTCAAGGGCAATATCGATCTGGCGCGGGTGGAAGCCGTCCTCAAGACAGATGCCCATCGAATCCCATTCGGCATGATCACGGTGACCAATAATACTGGCGGCGGGCAGCCGGTATCGATGGCCAACATCCGCGCTTACGCCAAGCTGCTCAAGCAATACGGAAAGCCGTTCATCATCGACGTGTGCCGCTTTGCTGAAAATGCCATGTTCATCAAGATGCGCGAGCCGGGATACGAAAATTCAACGATTGCCGAAATCGCCGCCGAGATGTTCTCGTATGCCGACGGGGCCACGATGAGCGCGAAGAAGGACGGCATGGTCAACATGGGAGGTTTCATCGTATTGCGCGACGACACCTGGATGGACGACGTGCGCAACGCGCTGATCATGACCGAGGGCTACCCGACCTACGGCGGGATGGCCGGACGCGACCTGGAGGCACTGGCGGTCGGGTTGGAGGAGGGGTTGGACGAGGATTATCTGCGCTACCGTCTGCGTACGGCCGAATACCTCGGCGAAAAGCTCGACGCAGCGGGCATCGGCTTCGTCAAGCCGACCGGCGGCCATGCGGTCTATCTCGATGCGCGTACCGTGTTGCCGGACATGCCGGTGGAACACTATCCGGCCTGGGCGCTGTGCAACGCGCTGTACCTCGAAGGCGGCATTCGCGGCGTCGAGATCGGGTCGGTGATGTTCGGAAAGCGTCTCGACGACGGTACCGAGACGTTCCACAAGATGGAACTGGTGCGCCTGGCGTTCCCGCGCCGCATGTACACGCAGTCGCACTTCGACTACGCGGCCGAGGTCATCGACGAGGTCAAGGCCAGGGCGGCGGCGATTCGCGGCGTGAAGATCATCAAGCAACCGAAGTTCCTGCGCCACTTCACGGCCGATTTCGCGTGGGTCGATTGATCGTTGGAGAACGCTGAAGTATTCGTCACTCCGGCGTTCGCCGGAATGACGAATCTTCGGTTGATAAGCATTTTTCTACGGGCGCATCAGCATTCCCGTGTCTACCGATATCCCCATCGTGCGGTAGCCCAGCCTGTTCGGGTGCAATTTGTCGCCCTTCCCGCCTACGGTATTGTCGGGAACGAATTCAGCGCGCATGCCGCCAGTTTGAGGATCGAGAGTCTCTTTGTCGAAATCAATGACGCCATCGAATATTCCCGATGTACGAATGAACTCGTTGAGCGACTTGCGCTTCTCGTTTTGCTCCGGGAAACCGTGCGCGGCGCTGGTTGACCCAAGGGCGGATACTACCGTCGCACCGTAGATCTTCATCTTCGGGTGATGCGCACGAACCCGCTCGACGACGGCTTTCATTTCCGCCTTGGCAACATCGGCCTCACGATTCCCGTTCTTGCTGAAATCGTTGATGCCCTCAAGCCAGATCATGGCGGACACTCCGGAAAGGGTCAGCACGTCGCGTTCGATGCGCTGGCCTGCCGCCGGGCCGCCGGGGAACGGTTTGGTCGGCGAATACTCGGCGGGGCCAGCGATCTGGTTTCCGCCTATTCCGGCATTGACCACCGCGATCTTGTCACCGTACAGCGCGTGCAGGCGCCGTGACAACACGTCCGGCCAACGGTCGTCGCCGTTCATGGTGGTTGCGGTGCCGTCGGTGATCGAATCGCCGAATGCCACGACCAGGCGGGTGTCGGCGGGAGCTTTCATGTCGACGGCGTCAAGAAAATACCAGGAGGCCGTGGCAAAGGGAAAGGCCAGTTCGCCTTCGTCATGGCCCATCGCTCCTGCGTGGGGCGCGGTGACATAGGACGTCGTGAGTGCCTTGGCGTGCCAGGTCATCGGCCCGCTTTCGCCGGCTATGTGGAAGCTGACGGCAAGTTTACGTCCGGCAAGCAGCCTTTCCGATGGATCCTTGACGAATCCCAGCGCAATTGCGTCGCTCCAGACGGAAGATCCGGGCGCAACGGTAACGCTATTTCGGCCACCGAACTTGACCGCGTGATTGGTGCCCTTCACGACGGCCGAACTCGCCATATGCAGCCCGACGAATACGCCGTCGAACGTCACCGGCTTGGTGCCGAGCGCGTTCGATAGGCGAATGCGCGCCTCCTTGCCCCAAATGTCGGGTTTCACGATCAGGCGGAAACTCTGATCGACTGCCCCGACTATCGGTGTCGGAAAAACCAGGCTCAAGTCCGGTGGTGCCGATGGATTGCCTACGGGATAGGGCCCCTGTACTGATCCTGTCCAACTTGTCACCCACTTTGTCCCGCCGGCCGCCCACAGCGCCTGAGAGAAAACCAGGATAAAAACAACCAGCCATGATGACAGGAAGGATGTTCGCTTCATGTGTGTTCGCATAGATTCCCCCGCTTTTTTAAGTGTTGAAACTTGAAACTGAATCCAGCCCGAGGCTGGAAAACGAACCTAACGTGCTTTCCCCTTTACAAATGACCGGTAGGCCTCCTTTCTGTTCAGGCTTTCAATGACATGGTCCCTGCCTTTTCGAATGTGGTCGCGCATCAGAGCGACGCATCCGGGAGCGTCGCGATTTTTCATCAGCGCCAGCAATTCGTTGTGCTCATGAACCGCCGGGAGCATGCGTTCCGGATACGACGTGCTCAGGGCCAAGCGCAGATACACGTGTTCCAGGTTATGGGTGAGCATGTCGACCAATCCCTTGTTTCCCGTCATTCGAGCGATTTCGAGGTGAACTTCTGCGTCGAGTGAATATTTCTTCTTGTCGTACACCAAGGGCATGTAATCGGCATGCGCGTCGATTTTCTTATGCAGAATGACGAGGTCTGCGTCGGTGCAGCCGATCAATGCCTGCTCTATGGAATAGACTTCCAGCGCCTCCCGGATGCCAAAATGGTCGGAAATCTCCTGGATATCGATAGGCTTGATATAGAACCCGCGAAAAGACTCGGAGACGACGTAGCCTTCCTGTTCAAGCCGCGTCAATGCATTGATGATTGGCGTGCGGGAAATGCCGAGTTTCTCGCACAGATCCTTGTAAATCAGTTTCTGGCCCGGAGCGAGTATCTGTTGAAAGATCATTTCCTTGATCTTGTCGTACGCCCACTCAACCAAAGGGACGTTCTCAGCACTGTTGTTCGTGTTGGCTGAATTGCTGTCCACAGCAGCGTTCATCTCGGTATTCATGGTGGCTCTCATTCAAAAATGAATGAAAAATTTAATTAAATTTACAATTCATGTCAACCACGTTGAACTTTGCTGCCGTTTAGCACAGCAATGGGATCAGGTTGTCAGCGGCCCGTAGGCGGCCATGAAGACTCTGATGGCGCGATCGGTGATGGCCTTGATTTCCTTCTTGCTCACCGAATCGCTGACCTGGAAAAGAAAGCGGTCGAGCAATTCCGCTTCGAGCAGGCCGCGCAGGTGCAAGGTGGCGACCAGCGGATCGTCCTGGCGCAACCGGCCCTGCGCCATCGCGCCTGCGAGGAACTCGGAAACCACGGCCTGGCTGCGTTGGGGGCCCCGTGCGAAGCACAGGCGCCCGAGATGCGAGCGCCCCGATTCGGCAATGATCAGGCGGCGCACCGAGAGGACCTCCGGGGCGTAGAGCAGGGCCAGGAAGCGTTCTCCGAAATGGCGCAGGCTGGCGGCGATGTCTTCGGTGGCCGGGTCGAGCGCCTTGTGGACGGCCTCGAACTCGGCCTCCGTCGAGAGAAACATGACCTCGAAGAACAGTTCTTCCTTCGACGCAAAATAGTTGTACAGCGTGGCCTTCGATCCCCCGACCCGGGTGCAGATCTCCGACATCGAGGCGCGCTCGAAGCCGGCTTCCCGGAATACCTCCGCGGCGACGTCGAGAATGGCTTGCCGCTTCTCATCGCTCTTGGTTCTCATGATTTCGGCCTATAACTGAACTTGTTGGTTCAGTTTAGCTTGACGAACGGAAAAGTCAAAACTAAACTGTACGGTACAGTTAATGCAAAGAGGTCGACATGCCCCGTACTTTCCATCAAGCGTCTTTCCCGTCACGCAGTCGCGTTCTGTTCGGCCTGGGTGTTCTGACCGTGGGTTTGGCCGGATGCGCCCAGTTTCCCTCGCTCGATGCGCTTGCCACGCTCAAGCCGGCTGCGGATTACCAGTCGTCGTCTTCCTTCGCGGCGCCCGTTTCCACGTGGCCGGACGACCATTGGTGGCAGACCTACGGCGACAAGCAGCTCGATTCGCTGATCGAGGAAGCGTTGCGCGATTCGCCGGACATGGCCGCCGCGGCTGCCCGACTGCGCCGGGCCGAGGCGGCGGGGCAAGTCGCCGGCGCGGCGTTGTTGCCGCAGGTCAGCGCCAATGCCTCCGCCACCGAACAGCGGCAGAGCTACAACTATCTGACACCCAAGGCCATGACGCCCGACGGATGGCAGGACTACGGGAGGGCCACCCTCGATTTGAGCTGGGAGCTCGATTTCTGGGGCAAGAACCGGGCGGCACTGGCGGCGGCAACGTCGCAAATCGAAGCGAGCCGGGCCGAAGTGGCGCAGGCGCGGCTGGTCCTCGCCGCCAACATCGCCACCAACTACGCGGAACTGACCCGCTTGTTCGCCGCGCGCGACACCGCGGCCCGGTCGGTCGAAGTGCGCGGCAAGACGGCCGCCCTGTTCGCCGAGCGTTTTGCCAACGGCCTCGAAACACGCGGCAGCGTACGCGATGCGGAAGCGCGCCGCGCGGGAGCCGAAGGCGACCTGCTGCAGATCGACGAGCAGATCGGCCTGCAGCGCAACCGTCTGGCAGCATTGCTCGGCGCGGGGCCGGATCGCGGGCTGGCCATCGCCCGCCCGGAAATCGAGCTGGTGCGTCCGTTCGGTCTGCCCGGCGAGCTGCCGGCCAACCTGCTGGGCAGGCGTCCGGACGTGGTCGCGGCGCGGCTGCAGACGGAAGCGCAACTGCGCCGCATCGACCAGAAGAAGGCCGAGTTCTACCCCAACGTGAATCTCGCCGCCTTCATCGGAGTGCAGTCGCTGGGATTGAACATGCTGACCAGGAGCGGTTCCACCACCGGCAGCATCGGGCCGGCCATCTCCCTGCCGATCTTCACCGGTGGGCGGTTGCAGGGGGAACTGCGCAGTACGGTGGCCGCGTATGAAGAAACGGTCGCCAGCTATAACCGTACCGTGGCCCAGGCGCTGCAGGAAGTGGCCGACGCAGGGCTGAGCCAGAAGGCTCTTTCCGGTCGCCTGGCCAAGGCCGAGGAGGCCGTGGCCGCGGCCAGCGAGGCGCACCGCGTGGCGCGCAATCGTTATGAAGGCGGCCTGTCCAGCTACCTCGAGGTGCTTTCGGCCGAAGACGTCCTGCTGAGCAGCCTGCGCAGCCTCACCGACCTGCAGTCGCGCGCCTTCTCGCTGGATGTGGCGCTGACGCGCGCGCTCGGCGGAGGCTATCGCGAGGTGCCTGCCGCAACGAATGAATCGAACAGTTAATTCCCATGCAAGGAAATTCCACCATGTCTGAAAATACTCCCGTTTCTTCTTCCCCATCCGGTAACGAATTTCGCCGCAACCGTTTGTTGCTCGGGCTTGTGGGCGTGGTCGGCGCTGCAGCGCTGGCCTTCGGCGCCTACTGGTTCTTCTACGCCTCGCATTTCGTATCGACCGACAACGCCTACGCGGCCGTCGAGATTGCCCAGGTCACTCCGGAGGTGGGCGGCACGATCAGCGAAGTGCGTGTTACCGATACGCAAACCGTGAAGAAGGGCGATGTCCTCGTCGTCATCGATCCGACCGATGCCCGCCTGGCGTTGGCCGAGGCCGAAGCCGACCTGGGGCGCGCCATTCGCCGGGTCCGGGGCTACGCGGCCAATGACAGCGGGCTGAGCGCCCAGATCGCCGCGCGCGAAGCCGACGAGAAGCGTGCCGCCGCCCAATTGGCGTCGGCCGAGGCGGACTACGAGCGGGCCGTGATCGACCTGAAGCGGCGCGAGGCGTTGTCGGCGTCGGGTTCCGTTTCCGGCGACGAACTGACTCGCGCCCAGAATGCCTTTGCCGCCGCGCAGGCCAATCTGGACGGGGCTCGCGCTGCGGCGGCCCAGGCCAGGGCCAACCGCCATGCGGCGATCGGCAGCCGCGATGCCAATGCGGTGCTGATCGTCGATGCGACCGAAGAAACCAACCCCGAAGTGGCGCTGGCGCGCGCCCGACGCGACCAGGCGGCAGTCGATCTGGAGCGCACGGTAATCCGCGCGCCGGTCGACGGCGTGGTCGCCAAGCGCCAGGCCCAGCTCGGGCAGCGTGTTCAGGCGGGAACGCCGTTGCTGGCCGTAGTGCCGGTACAGGAGATGCACGTCGACGCCAACTTCAAGGAAGTCCAGCTGGAGGATGTCCGCGTCGGTCAGCCGGTGACGCTCCGCTCCGACATCTATGGCAGTTCGGTAACCTACCACGGCACGGTAGAGGGGTTCTCAGGCGGGTCGGGCGCAGCGTTCGCCACGATCCCGGCGCAGAACGCGACCGGCAACTGGATCAAGGTGGTGCAACGCCTGCCGGTGCGCATCAAGCTCGATCCCGCCGAGCTGCAGGCCAACCCGCTCAAGGTCGGCCTGTCGATGAGCGTGAAGGTCGACACGAGCCGGCGCAGCTGACGGGGAGCGGACATGAGCCAACCTCAAACCGCCAACGGCCAGGCGCCATTGAGCGGCGGCATGCTGTGGGCGGCGGCGGTGATCCTCGCTGCGGCCAACTTCATCGCCGTGCTCGACATGACCATCGCCAACGTCTCGGTGCCCAATATCGCCGGGGGGCTGGGCGCGACGACCAGCCAGGGTACCTGGGTCATTACCTCCTACGCCGTCGCCGAGGCCATCACCGTGCCGCTGACCGGCTGGCTCGCCGCGCGTTTCGGGGCGGTACGCGTGTTCGTCACGGCCATGGCCGCGTTCGGCGCCTTTTCCGCGCTGTGCGGCCTGTCCAACTCGCTCGGCATGCTGGTCTTCGCCCGCATCTGCCAGGGGCTGGCCGGCGGGCCGCTGATGCCTTTGTCACAAACCTTGCTGTTGCGCATCTTCCCGAAGGAAAAGGCCGCCGCGGCGATCGGGCTGTGGTCGATGACCACGCTGGTGGCGCCGGTGCTCGGTCCACTGCTTGGCGGCCATTTGTGCGACGAGTACAGCTGGCCGTGGATCTTCTGGATCAACCTGCCGATCGCGCTTTTGTGCGGCTTCATCGCCTGGAACATGCTGAAGCGCTACGAACTGCCGCTCACCCGCAACCCGATCGACCGCGTGGGCCTTGCGCTGCTGATCGTCTGGGTCGGCGCGCTGCAACTGATGCTCGACGAGGGCAAGGACCTCGACTGGTTCTCCTCGCACGAGATCGTCGCGCTGGCCGTCATCGCCGTCGTCGGTTTCGCCGCCTTCCTGATCTGGGAACTGCACGAGGAACACCCGGTGGTCGACCTGCGCGTGTTCCGCCATCGCGGCTTCTCGGTCAGCGTGCTGACCATCAGCCTCGCGTTCGCCGCCTTCTTCGGCGCCAACGTGTTGACGCCGCAGTGGCTGCAGAGCTATATGGGCTACACGGCCACGTCGGCCGGCATGGCGACCTGCTGGACGGGCATCTTCGCGGTGTTCGTCGCGCCGATCGCCGCCACGCTGTCGCACCGCGTCGATCCGCGCAAGCTGGTGTTCTGCGGCGTCATCTGGCTGGGCATCATCACCCTCACGCGCACCGTCGCCACGACCGACATGGACTACTGGAGCGTATCGCGGCCATTGATGCTGATGGGCCTCGGGCTGCCGTTCTTCTTCGTGCCGCTGACCGGGCTGGCGCTGGCCAGTGTCGAGGAGCGTGAAACCGCATCCGCCGCCGGACTGATGAACTTCCTGCGCACGTTGTCGGGGGCCATCGCCACCTCGTTGATCACCACCGTGTGGGACGACCAGATCACCCGCAACCACGCCGAACTGGTCGGACTGGCGGATCAGGATCAAAGTATCCGCACGCTTCTCGAAAGCTCGGGGATGGCCGCCGACGCCGTGTTGCAATCGATCGACCGACTGGTGACCAGCCAGAGCGTGATGCTGGCGACGAACCAGATGATGGCGGCGGTAGGCATTGCTTTCCTCTTCGCCGCTTCGGCCATCTGGCTGGCACCCAAGCCGCGCCGCAAGGTCGATGCTTCGGCGGGAGGGCACTGACCGGCGGTACGGGCCACGATTGCCGACAGATATCCGGCGCGATCGGACGATCCTCACGGCTCCGGAAGCACCGGACGTTCCGGCCCGTGGTCAGCTCAGCGTCGGGTAGTCCGTATAACCGGAGGTGATGTCCGGAAGTCCGTAGTCGTGAAAGGTCTCCGGTCGCGGCGCGTTCAGAGGCGCGTTCAGCAACAGCCGCCGGGGCAGGTCGGGATTGGCGATGAAGTTGATCCCGAATGCCGCCGCATCGGCTTCGCCGGCGGCGATCAGCCGTTCTGCGTCGTCGCGCGTCAGTTTTTCGTTGGCGATGAAGACACCTCCGAAACTGGCCTTGATCTGTGGCCCGAGGCGCGGTGAATCCAGGGATTCCCGGGCGAAGATGAAGGCGATCCGGCGCTTGCCGAGTTCGCGGGCGACGTAGGTGAAGGTTGCCTGCGGGTCGCTGTCTCCCATGTCATGAGCATCGCAGCGGGGCGCCAGATGCACGCCGACCCGCCCGGAACCCCATACGGAAATGGCCGCATCGGTGACCTCCAGCAACAGGCGGGCGCGATTTTCGATGCTTCCGCCGTAGGCGTCGGTACGCTGATTGGTTTTGTCCTGAAGGAATTGGTCGAGCAGATAGCCATTGGCTCCGTGCAGTTCGACACCGTCGAAGCCGGCGGCCTTGGCGTTGACCGCGGCCTGTCGGTAGGCTTCGACGATTTCAGCAATCTCCGCCGTTTCCAAAGCGCGCGGCACGACGTAGGCGCGCTTCGGACGCAGCAGGCTGACGTGGCCTGCGGCGGCGATGGCGCTGGGAGCGACAGGGCGCTCGCCGTTCAGGAACTCCGGATCCGAGATGCGGCCGACGTGCCACAACTGCAGGAAAATGCGTCCGCCCGCCGCATGAACGGCCTGCGTCACGCGCCGCCAGCCCTGCACCTGCTCGGCCGACCAGATGCCGGGCGTGTCCGGATAGCCGACGCCCATCGGCATGACGGATGTCGCTTCGCTGATGATCAGCCCGGCGCTTGCACGTTGCGTGTAATACTCGGCCATCAGTTCGGTTGGAACGCGTCCGGCGCCAGCCCGGCAACGGGTCAGCGGGGACATGACGATTCGGTTGGGCAGGTTCAGATCGCCCATCTGCAGTGGGGTGAATAGTTGGTTCATGTGTTCTATTTCCATCCTTCCAGTACGATTTTTCCTCGGGCGGAGCCGGATTCGATCAACGCGTGCGCCCGCCGGAGATTATCGGCATTGATGGTGCCGTAGTGTTCGGCCAGCGTACTGCGGACGACGCCCGTATCCAGCAGGGTGGCCAGTTCCTCGAGAATCCGGTGTTGCGCGATCATGTCGGGAGTTTCGTAGATCGCCCGCGTGAACATCAGTTCCCAATGCAGTGAAATCGATTTGCGCTTGAGAAGTTTGATGTCGAACGGGCCCGGATCGTCGATCAGGCCGAGTCGTCCTTGCGGGACAAGGCTCTCGACGATTTCGGGGAGGTGCCTGTCGGTCTGCGTCAGACTGGCGACGTAGTGAACCTGCGGGATTCCGATGCGTTGCAACTCCTGCGAAAGCGGTCGGGAATGATCGACCACGTAATGTGCCCCGAGATTGCGAACCCAATCGGCGGTTTCCGGGCGCGATGCGGTTCCGATCACGGTCAGTTGGGTCAGCCGGCGCGCGAGCTGGACCAGTATGGAACCGACTCCGCCTCCGGCGCCGATTACCAGGATCGACTGGCCTGCGCCGGTGCCCTGCGTAATCTGCAGGCGGTCGAACAGCAGTTCCCACGCGGTCAGTCCGGTGAGAGGCAGGGCCGCTGCCGCGGCGTCGCCAAGCGACTTGGGGGCGTGGCCGACAAGTCGCTCGTCGACGAGATGCAACTGGCAATTGGTGCCAGGCCGGGCGATCGATCCGGCATACCAGACGCGATCCCCCGGCTTGAACAGGCTTGCTTCGGAGCCGGTGGCCCGGACGATGCCGACGGCGTCCCATCCGAGCACTTTCACGTCACCGACCGCGGGCGAGGTGTTTCGCCGGACCTTGGTGTCGACGGGATTGACCGACACGGCACGCACTTCCACCAGCAGGTCTCGTCCGTGCGGGGTGGGTTCGGGGAAGGTGAATTCGGCGAGGGCGTTCGGGTCGGCGATGGGCAAGCCGAATTGTGCTTCGGTATAGCCGATGGCTTTCATGTCATTTCTCCAATATGTCCTTCGGAAGTCGCGGGGAATATCCGCTCTGTCATGTTTAATGAACGGAAAACTGCCGTGATGCAGCGTTGAGGCAATATTCTGCGATTCCGGGTTTCAATAAAACAGGCAAAATACGAAAACACTTTCATTGAAATACGAAAAATGATCCGTATCGACGACCTTGAGGTTTTCGTCAATGCCGCACGCTCGGGAAGTTTCTCCGCCGCCGCGCGCGGACTCGACATCACCCCGGCCTGGGCGAGCGGAGCCGTCCAGCGGCTGGAGCGCGAACTGGGGTCGCGCCTGTTTGTCCGTTCGACGCGAAAGATGAGGCTCTCGGAAGAAGGGGAGCGCTACTTGCCGCATGCCCAGGCGGTACTGGCGGCAGTTGCCGAAGGACGCCAGTCGCTGGTGCGGCCGGACGCGGAGATCGCCGGCCCGCTCAGGCTTTCGATGCCGTCCGATCTCGGGCGCAACATCGTGTTGCCGTGGCTGGACGAATTTCAGCGCCTTTATCCCAAGATCACGCTGCACTTGCGCGTGAGCGATCAGATGGCGGACTTTTTCCAGCAGGCGCTGGATGCGGGCTTGCGCTATGGACAGCTTTCCGACTCAAGCCTGGTTTCTCTTCCGATCGCGCCAGGCAACCGGAGAGTCTTGTGCGCATCGCCCGCGTATGTCGCGCGTCATGGCCGGCCGCGGACGCCGGACGATCTTTCAACGCACAATTGCCTGCGCTACGTCCTCAAGGATCAGACCTACGAGCGCTGGAGGTTTCATTTGCCGGAGGGCGCGATAACCGTTTCCGTCAAAGGCGACCGGCTCAGCGACGACGCCGAACTGGTGCGCCGGTGGGCGGTCGCCGGACTGGGCGTGGCGTACAAATCGCGGATCGACATTTGGCCGGATCTGCAAGCGGGAAGGCTGGTGGAGCTGTTTCCGCCACAGTACGGCGATCCCGTACCGCTGCAGCTGATCGCCGCGCACCGCACTTCGATTTCGCCGGTGATTCAGCGGTTGCGGGGCTTTCTGGTTGAGAAGGTCGAAGCGCTAATGGATAGTCCGAGGTGATACGAGGTCCGGAGAAGCACGAGAATCAGCACTTCTCCGGAATGCCCGTCAGTCGACGAGTCCGGCGAACAGCGGCGTGGACAGATAACGTTCGCCGAACGATGGGATGATGACCACGATCAGCTTGCCGGCGTTCTCCGGGCGCTTGGCGACCTCGATGGCTGCCCACAGCGCGGCGCCGGAAGAAATGCCGACCAGCAGACCTTCCTTTTGAGCGGCGGCGCGCGCCGTGGCGAAGGCATCGTCGGCCTTGACCCGCACGACCTCGTCGTAGATCCGGGTGTTCAACACATCCGGTACGAAGCCGGCGCCGATGCCCTGGATCGGGTGCGGTCCTTTGGTTCCGCCGGAGAGCACTGGCGAAGCGTCCGGCTCGACGGCAATGGCCTGGAACGATGGCTTACGCGACTTGATGACTTCGCCGACACCGGTGATCGTCCCGCCGGTACCGACGCCCGAAATCAGGATGTCTACCTTTCCGTCCGTATCGCGCCAGATTTCCTCGGCCGTCGTTTTGCGGTGAATCTCGGGGTTGGCGGGGTTCTTAAACTGCTGCAGCAGCAGGTAGCGCGGGTCCGACGCGGCCAGCTCCTCGGCCTTCCTGATCGCCCCGCCCATGCCGTCCGGGCCGGGGGTCAGGATCAGTTCAGCGCCATAGCCGCGCAACAGGGCACGGCGTTCCTTGCTCATCGTTTCCGGCATGGTCAGCACGATCTTGTAGCCGCGTGCGGCGGCGACCATCGCAAGAGCGATGCCGGTATTGCCGCTGGTCGGCTCGACCAGGATGGTATCGGGCTTGATCAGCCCGGCTTTTTCGGCGGCGCTGATCATGGCCTCGCCGATCCGGTCCTTGACACTGTGCGCCGGGTTGAAGTACTCGAGCTTGGCGGCGATGGTGGCGACGGCGCCTTCGGCGATGCGGTTGATGCGCACGAGCGGGGTGTTGCCGATGAGATCGGCGACGCTGTTGGCGATGTTCATGGCGTGTCTCCTGTCTGGTTTTCGGGAGTCGGCCGGAGAACTTTTCATTGCATTGTCATTCTGCGACAGCAATCGACAAAAGTCGTTCAGGCCGGCGATGCTGGCAATCTACCAGTGCGTGGACAGCCTTTGAACGACTTAATTTCTATATCTATATCGCCATAACGAATATGGAGAAGGTGTGGGTGTTCTTTTGGTTATATCGAGGCGGGGTTGGTTCGCAGATGCCGGCGTTCCAGTTCGGCAATCGAGGTTACGCCCAGTTGTCCGAGGGTGCGATCGAGTTCCGATCCGAGAATGCCCAGAGCCTTGTCAATGCCGGGTCTCCCGGAAGCGGCGGCACCATAGAGCAGGGCGCGGCCTGCCATGACGGCATCAGCGCCGAGCGCCAGGGCCTTGGCGATGTCCGTGCCGCGCCGGAAGCCGCTGTCGATGAAGATTTCCAGGTCGGGGCACGCGTCGCGGATCTCGGCCAGCGCTTCCATCGGTGAGATGGTGCCATCCAGTTGCCGTCCGCCGTGGTTGGTGAGGACGACGGCGTCGGCGCCGAGGGCGGTTGTCTGTCGGGCGTCGGCGGCATGGAGGATGCCCTTGACGACCAGTTTGCCGCGCCAGTGTTCACGCAGGAAACGCAGGTCGTTCCAGTTGATGCCGGCATCGAGCCGGGTGACGATGAATGCCGCGCCACGACCGCTGGCCCGGTCCTCCTCCGAAAAATAGCCCGCGAGATTGCCGAACCCGGGAACGCCGCGTCCGCGTCCGATGACGTCGAGCGCCCACCCGGGATGGCAGGCGGTGTTCAGCATGGACTTCAGGGTCAATTTCATCGGTGCGCGGAAGTGGCGGCGTTCGCTTTCGCGATTGCCGAAATGCGCGCAGTCGGTGGTGAATACCAGCGCCTCGCACCCGGCAGCCTCTGCACGTTTGAGCAGGTCGCGCGTGATAGCCCGATCCTTGAGCATGTAGAGCTGAAACCAGAAGCGACAGCCGGGTGCTTCCCGTGCAATTTCCTCGATGGACGCGCTGGACATCGTGCTCAAGGCAAATGGAATGCCGGCGTCGCGCGCGGCCTGTGCCAGCAGGATGTCGGCGTGATGGCACAGCATGCCGTTGAACCCCGTCGGCGCGACGATCAAGGGCATTCGGGCTGGTGCGCCGAGGATGCGGGTCTGCAGCGAGCGCTGCGAGGCGTCGACCAGCGTATCCGGCACGAAGCGCCAGCGATCGAAGATGCGACGGTTCCATTGCAGCGTGGCATGGTCTTCCGCGCCGCTTTCCAGGTAGGCGAGGGCAAAGCCCGGCACGCGGCGATGGGCGAGTTGGCGCAGATCCTCGATGTTCAGCGCCTTGTCCAGTCGGGAGCGGATGGTCATGGGGAGTTTCTGGTCATGGGATGGCGGCGATTCTACCCGGAATCACGATGCCGCTCTGATCGTGCCAGCCGCTCGATGACGCTCACGAGCGTGGGATGGGCCGAAACTTGCGCATTTTCGCCCAAGGCGTATATATGAAGACTACACCGTCCAGAGGGAACCCATGTATTACGGAGAACGATTCAACGCGTGGACGCATTTCATCGGCGCCTTGTTGGCGTGCGCCGGTGCCGTCTGGCTGCTGGTGTCCGCGGCGGCGAGCGGGGATGCCTGGAAAGTCGTCAGCATCGCGGTCTATGGTGCGACGCTGATAGCGCTGTATGGCGCGTCCACGGTGTATCACAGCGTTCGCGGGCGGGCCAAGGCGGTCTTGCGGAAACTGGATCACCTGTCGATCTACCTGCTGATCGCCGGTACCTATACGCCGTTCTGCCTGATTACCCTGCGCGGGCCGTGGGGGTGGTCCCTGTTCGGCATCGTCTGGGGACTAGCCGCGCTCGGCATGGCGCTGGAGATCAAGCCCGTATCCGAGGCCCGTGTGCTGCCGGTGGTGATCTACGCGGTCATGGGGTGGATCGTCATCGTGGCTATCAAACCGCTGCTCGATCGCTTGGGTACGGCGGGGGTTCTCTGGTTGGCGGCGGGAGGAGCGGCTTACACGCTCGGAATCGTGTTCTATGCTTTCGACAAGCGTTTTCGCCACTGGCACGGTATCTGGCACCTGTTCGTCATCGCCGGCAGCGTGCTGCATTTCGTGGCGATTTCCTTGCATGTGCTATGACGCCGGGGCGAAAAGAGATGGCCTCAGATTTGCGCGGCCCGTCTTTTTCGCCTTGACTGTCGTTCTTCTGTTCGTGGCGTATATCACCGTGTTCCAGGATCGCCTGATCTACTTTCCCGAGAATCAGCCGCTCGCGGCCATGATCGCCGATGCCCGCGAAAGCCGTCTGCGTCCCTGGCCCGAGGAAGGAGAATACCGAGGGCTTCTGCGCGAACCGGTTGGGCCCGTTCGCGCAACGGTGGTGCTGTTTCATGGGAATGCCGGACACGCCGGGCATCGTGCCTGGTATGCGGACGAACTTGGCCGCTTTGGCTTGCGCGTGGTTCTGGCCGAGTATCCGGCTTACGGGGCGCGCACCGGCGAACTGGGCGAAACCGCACTGGTCGCCGACGCAGCCGAGACGCTTGCCCTGGCCCGGCGCCAGTTTGGGGAGCCGCTGTTGCTCGCCGGCGAATCGCTGGGTGCCGGGGTTGCCGCTGCCGTGGCGACATCGGCCGACATCGCTGCCGTTCTGTTGATCACGCCGTGGGACAGCATCGAGAGCGTCGCGCGCCACCATTACCCCTGGCTTCCAGCAGGCTGGCTGCTGCGCGACCGTTACGACAGCGTCGCGAATCTTTCCGCTTACCGCGGGCGCGTGGCCTTGGCCGTTGCCGAGCGCGACAGCATCGTGCCGGCGGAACTCGGACGCCGCCTGTTTGCGAGCGTGTCCTCAAGCAAGCGGCTGTGGGTTGTTCCATCTGCCGATCACAACGACTGGATGGGGCGCGTCGATTCGGCGTGGTGGCAGTCGGTTGTCGACTTTCTGATTTTTGCAGATTCAGGGCGCGTTGCGGAATCTCGCTCCCTGCCAAAGCGCCCATGATCGATCAGGATGGCCTCCCCACACCGACTCGCTACTATGCGATGGTCGTCGTCTTGCTCGGCATCACCATGTCCGTGCTCGACGGCACCATCGTCAACCTGGCCTTGCCGAGGATTGCCCACGATCTGCAAGCCAGTGCAGCGCATTCGGTCTGGGTCGTCAACGCCTACCAGATCTCGACGTTGGCCTTGCTGCTGCCGCTGGCCACATTGGGCGACCTCGTGGGATATCGGCGCGTCTATCTGAGCGGGCTGACGCTATTCACGCTCGCCTCGCTCGGGTGCGCCCTGGCGGATTCCCTGCCCACCCTGGCTGCCGCGCGAGCCATTCAAGGACTGGGATCCGCCGGGATCATGTCGGTCAATCCCGCACTGGTGCGGCTGATCTACCCGAGAAGGCTGCTGGGCCGCGGTATCGCCATCAATTCCATGGTGGTGGCGGCCGCCGCGGTTGCCGGGCCGTCGGTGGCGGCCGGCATTCTCTCGGTAGCGTCATGGCCGTGGTTGTTTGCCGTGAACCTGCCGCTCGGTGTGATCGTCGTATGGCTGGGGTTTCGCGCGCTGCCGCGAAATGTGGCGGCACCGGCCGACGGAGTGCGATTGTCCTGGGTCGACGTCCTGCTCAATGCGCTGATGTTCAGTCTGGTATTTCTGGGCGTCGACGCGCTGGGCGCACAATCCTCGGCATTGGCAGCTCTTCCAGCCAGAGTCGTGGGGATAACGTTGCTCGGTGTCGGCATTGCGCTTGGAACTATCTATCTTCGCCGTCAGCTGCGTCAGCCGATTCCGATCCTTCCGGTGGACCTGCTGCGCATCCCGGTGTTCGCCTTGTCGATGTGCACGTCGATAGCGGCCTTCGCCGCGCAGACTCTGGCGTATATCGCGCTGCCGTTCCTGCTGCTCGACGGCTATGGCCATACCCCCGTCCAGGCCGGATTGCTGATCACCGCGTGGCCGCTGGCCATCGTCGTCGTTGCCCCGCTCGCGGGCCTTTTGATCGGGCGCTATCAGGATGGGTTGCTCGGCGGGATCGGCTTGAGCTTCCTGTCGGCGGGCCTGGCGCTGCTCGCCGCCTTGTCGGCAAACCCGTCGAACGTCGACATCGTGTGGCGGCTGGCGCTCTGCGGCATTGGTTTCGGGTTGTTCCAGTCGCCCAATAACCACACGATCGTCACAACGGCGCCGCTTCATCGATCCGGCGGCGCGAGCGGCATGCTGGCCACGGCGCGTCTCACCGGGCAGACCCTCGGCGCGGCGATGATGGCCATCATCTTCAGCTTCACCAATGCCCACGATGGGCGCGGCCCAAACATTGCGCTGGTGCTGGCCGCCATCCTTGCGGGGTTGGCGGCCGCGTTCAGTACGCTGCGCTTGCGGCATCGCGCCGCGGGGAACTAGCGCAAATCCGCTACGGCCTTGGCGATACGGCGACAGCCCTCTTCGATGACTTCGAGACTCGTCGCGATCGACATGCGGAAGTAAGGGGAAAGGCCATAGACCGTACCGGCGATGACGGCGACTCCGGCAACTTCCAGCAGATACATCACCGCATCCATGTCGGTTGCGATCTTATTCCCTTCCGGCGTCGTGCGGCCGATCATGCCCGAGCAATTGACGTACAGGTAGAAGGCGCCGACCGGCGTGCGGCAACTGAGTCCGGGAATCGCGTTGATCAGCCTGAGCGCCAGGTCGCGCCGCTGCTGGTAGATGGCCACCCAGTCGTTGAGGAAGCTCTGGTCGCCGCGCAGGGCCGCCAACGCCGCCGCCTGGGCGATCGAGCAGGCGTTGGTGACCGACTGCGATTGCAGCATATCCAGCGCTGCGATCAGATCGGCCGGCCCGGCCGCCCATCCGATGCGCCAGCCGGTCATGGCATAGGTTTTCGACACGCCGTTGATCACCAGCGTGCGCGACTTCAATTCCGGCTCAATGGCCACCGGGTGCGGGTTTTCCCGTGAACCGAAACGGATGTGCTCGTAGATGTCGTCGGTCATCAACAGAACGTCGGGATGACGCAACAGCACGTCGGCCAGGGCGCGGAATTCCGCGGCGGTGTAGGCTGATCCAGTCGGGTTGGTCGGCGAATTGAGGATCAGCCAGCGCGTTCGGGGCGTAATCGCCGCTTCCAGCGCCGCGGGCGTCAGTTTGAAATCGTCGGCTTCCGGGCACTGAACGATCACCGGCTCGCCGGAGCAGGCAAGCGTCATGTCCGGGTAGGAAACCCAGTACGGCGCCGGGACGATCACCTCGTCGCCCGGTTCCAGCGTTACCGACAGCGCGTTGTAGATCGCATGCTTGGCGCCGATGGTGACGATGATGTCCTTCGCGGTGTAGGACAGGCCGTTCTCGCGCTGGAATTTCTCGGCGATGGCTTCGCGCAGGGCCAGCGTTCCGGCAGCGGGGGTGTAGCGCGTTTCACCGCGCTCGATGGCTTCGCAGGCGGCGCGGCGGATGTATTCGGG
Organism: Propionivibrio sp.; assembly: GCA_029975435.1. Taxonomy (GTDB): domain Bacteria; phylum Pseudomonadota; class Gammaproteobacteria; order Burkholderiales; family Rhodocyclaceae; genus Propionivibrio. Next base: position 23,460 of record JARKPC010000014.1, read on the forward strand.
CGTGTCGAAATCCGGTTCGCCAACCACCATGTTGACGATATCCCGGCCCGCGCGACGCAAGGCCGCGGCGCGGTCCTGGGCGGCACTGCTCGGCGAGGGTTTGACACGCTGCAGGCGTGAGGCGATGCGGGACATGGAAGACTCCTTGTTGGTCGTGAGGTGATCTCCAGATTACGCACAGCATGGTTTTGACGCAAAGATGACTTTCGTCTGGCTGGATAGTGCGTACTTATGAACTCTGGAAGAGGCGAGGACGTGCTCTCAAATTGACAACCTGCCGGTGCGTACGCATGATCGCGCATGGACATAACGAATCGGAAAGAAGCATGAACCTGCGGCGCTTGAAATACTTCGTGAAGATCGTCGACATCGGCAGTCTGACCCAGGCTGCCGACGTGCTGCATATCGCCCAGCCGGCGCTCAGCCAGCAGATCGCCACCCTGGAGGGCGAGTTCCGGCAGCAACTGCTCGTGCGTACCAAGCGCGGCGTGACGCCTACCGAAGCGGGGCAGATCCTCTACCGGCACGCACAGATCATCCTGCGCCAGTTCGAGCAGGCGCAAAGCGACGTCAACAACACCGGGAAGAGCCTGTCGGGGCAGGTCTCGGTGGGACTGGCGCCGGGGACGGCCGCATCGGCACTGGCGCTGCCGCTGCTGAAAGCCGTGCGTGCCCGCCATCCGGCGATCCTGCTCTATCTGAACGAGAATTTCGGCACCATGCTCAGCGAACTGGTCATGAACGGGCGCATGGACATGGCTGTTCTGTACGCGGGAAAGAGCGTGGTGCATGGCCTGTCCTTCCGTCCTCTGCTCAAGGAGCAACTGTTCCTGGTGGCGCCGCGCGGCACCCCGATGCTTTCGCCCGAGATCGAACTGGCGCGGCTGAACGACATGGATCTCCTGCTGCCGCGTCCTTACAACTATCTGCGCAAGTACGTCGACGAGGCGTTCGCCACCCTGCAACTGACGGCGCATGTGGTCGCCGAAATCGAATCGGCGGCGACATTGTCCGCAGCGGTGGCCTCGGGACTCGGCGCCACCATCCTGCCGGAATCGGCGGCGCGCGTCATGGCGGATCCGATCCAGGCCACGATGTGCCGGATCGTCTCGCCGACCATAGAAATACCGTTGGCGCTGTGCGAATCGGACCACCTGCCGCTGTCCGAACCAGCGCAGGCGGTCAAGGACATCATCCTTGAACTCGTCGAACAGCAGTCGTTCGATTTTGGCATGGACGACGGCGCGGCCGAGCATTAAAGGACCGCTGGATCCCGGCTTGCGCCGGGATGACGATATCCTCAGACGAGGCGCGAGACGGGCACGATGCGTCCGTTACCGGATTCGATTTCCCGGCGGATGGCCTTCGCGTTTTCCACGGCTCCCGGCGTGTCGCCATGTAGCAGGATCGACTGTACTTTGATCGGCAGCTTCTTGCCGGTGATGCTGGTGATCACGCCGTCATCTAGCAGGCGCTTGACGCGCTGCAACACCGCGTCGGGTTCCTTGATCACGGCCCCGGGCAGCTTGCGCGAGACGAGATCGCCTTCATCGGTGTACGCCCGGTCGGCCAGGAACGTCGTCGCCACCTTGAGACCGAACTTGCGCGCAGCGCGTTCGATCTGCGTGTTGGTCGACACGGAGACGATGATGTTCCGGTCAAACTCGGCGACAGCTTGCACCAGCGGTTCTGCCAAGACGTAATCGGCCGCCGCCATATTTCCGAGCGCGCCATGAAAGCTCATGTGCGTGACGCGATGTCCGGCAACCGAGGAGATGCCGGCCAGCGCGCCGAGCTGGTAGAGCACGTACATGGCGAGTTCGCTCGGGTCGACCTGCATCTGGCGGCGGCCGAAACCCAGCAGGTCGGGAAAGCCCACGTGCGCGCCGAGATCGACGCCGTTGGCCAGCGCCAGGCGCACGGTTCTGTCCATGATCACCGGGTCGCCGGCGTGATAGCCGCAGGCGACGTTGGCCGAGGAGACGATCTGCATCAGCGCTTCATCCTCTCCCATGCGGTAGGGGCCGAATCCTTCGCCCATGTCGGCGTTCAGGTCAATATCCATCGTATTCCTCGCTCGTCACATTGTTGGGATTTAGAAGAGTCCTCGCGGTCAGCGCTTGGCGAGCCGGTAGAGCCGGGCCAATCTGCGCACCTTTTCGAGGTAGTCGCGAACCGTATCCAGCGCCGATAAGGCCTCATCGTACGTCGTTGGCACAAACCGGAGTTGCGTGCAGAGCTTGGCCTGGGCCAGTCGCCAGATATCGGCCTCGATGACTGTGCCGATCTTGGGATAGCCGCCGGAAGGCTGCGCATCGCGCAACTGGATGATCGGCTGGCCGCTGGGCGGAACCTGGATCACCCCCGGAACGATGCCGTGCGAGCGCTGTTCCAGCGCTTGCCTGGTGGCCAGCGCCTCGCCTTCGAGACGGAAACCGTAGCGATCGCTTTGCGTGGTGATCATCCAGTCCTTGTTCCAGAAGGATTCGAGCGCAGCCTCCGTGTAACAGTCGTATTCACCGGCCGGCAGTACGCGCACAAAGGTCCGGATTCCTTGTGCCACCGCTTCGGTGTCGCCCAGAGGCAAGGCAAATTCGGGCGGCTCGACGCCAAAGCCCGCCGCGGGCAGATGATCGAAAAATTCGCTGCGCTGCTCCGTCCGGATGGCGCCAAGCACGTCGCCGCGCTGCAGGTTGCGTCCGCAATGGCCGCCGAAACTGCCGCGGAACTGGGTGCTGCGTGACCCCAGCACGACAGGAACATCGATGCCTCCGGCCAGCGCCAGATAGCTGCGGGCGCCGCGTTTGGTCGGATTGAGCTTAAGGACCTGGCCTTTCCTCGCCTGCAGCGTCCACCATGCCGGGATGGGCTTGCCATCCAGTTCCGCGGCGGCGTCCGCGCCGGTCAGGGCGAAGGCAATGTCTTCGAGAAATCGCGCCTCGAACGGAAACATCTGGATCTCGATCGATGCGGAATTTTCCGGGTTTCCCAGGAGGATGTTGCCCGCGGCCAACGCCACGCGATCCATGGCGCCGGACGTGCCCACGCCGAGGCGCAGATACCCGTCGCGCCCGAGATCCTGAACGGAGGACAGCAGTGTTCGCGAAAGAATCTCGATCATTTGATAATCCTTTCGGCCCTGAATCGAATCATGTCGCCGGGAGCCAGCAGGGCGGGAGGAGTGCGCAGCGGATTAAAGAAAGCCATGTCGGTATGTCCGATCGTATTCCAGCCGCTGGGTCCTTCCGACGCAGATACGCCGGTCTGCGAACCACCGATCGACACGGCACCGCCCGGCAGGCCTCGCACCGGCACCTTGCGGCGCGGGGTGGCAATCCGCGGATCCATCCCGCCGAGATAGCAGTAGCCGGGATGACTGCCCAGCGCAAATACGGTGTATAGCGGCTCGGTGTGGAATCTGACGATCTCCTCGATCGTCAGGCCGGTATGATCGATGACGTCCGCGATGTGCGGGCCGTATTCGCCGCCGTAGATGACGGGAAGCTCGACGATCCGGCCTTCGAGGTGCAATTCCTCTGCGCGGCTCCAGGCGGCGAGCAGGTCCGCCTCGACCGAATCGACGTTGCGCGGCGGATCGGAGAAGACCAGCATGAGGTTGCTCATGCCGGGAACCGCTTCCTTGGTACATGGCCAGGCTTCCACCTGACGCGCCAGCCACCAGATGCGGCGTTGGGTGTGGATATCCATTGCGCCCGGCGGTTCGAACAGCAGGGCCGTCGTACCGAGCAGGCTGATCCGGGGGGATTGCCCGGATTGAAGTGTAGTGGTCATGCTGTGTGTTGCCTTCATCAAGGTTGCACGAGCCGGCCAGGCTCGCCCGAAGGGAGCAAAAACTGCCATGGCCAGGATCGCTCCGGTTCTTCAGTTCGACGACAAAGCTAACACACGTGCATTGCCAACCTGACACACGAAATTTGAATGGGGTCAATCAAAGATGTGATGGTTGGGAGGGTGAGGTTTTCCTTAAGGGACAGGGTGCCACCAGCCATAAGCTGGCTCTATCCCCTCAAACTCAAACTGTCTTGGTGAACCCTTCCGGCACGACCTAACATGAATGACGCTTCCGTTTCAGGAGCGAAACCATGAGCGGCCGATGGGTCTCGTTTACCAGTCGCTCGCATCCATTTGCGGAGTCATTCAATGCCATTTTCCGACTACAAAACAGCCTTGGTTACCGGAGCCTCCTCCGGAATCGGTGCGGCCATCGTGGAACGCTTCCGCAAGGAAGGAGTAGAGGTGCACGCCCTGGCGCGTAGCGCCGAGCCTCTCCAGGAACTGGCCGGGCGCACCGGCTGCATCCCGCATGCCATCGACGTGCGCGATCTGCCTGCACTCACGCAACTGACCAACGAGGTGTCGTTCGATATTCTGGTCAACTGCGCCGGGATCAACTTTCCCGGCTCCATCGCCACTGCGACAGCGGAGCAGGTCGATGCGGAGATTGCCGTCAACCTGCAGTCGGCGCTGCATCTTGTGCGCCTGGTCATGCCGGGCATGCTGCAGCGCGACCGCGGACACATCATCAACATCAGTTCGATCGCCGCCATCTACAACTTCATCGGCAGCAACACGCTGTACCACACGACCAAGGCGGCCATGCACATGCTCTCGCGCCAGTTGCGCGTGGATGCCATGGGCAAGCGCGTGCGCGTCACCGAGATCTGCCCCGGTCGCGTCGCCACCGACATTTTCGCGCACGTCAGCGGCATCGATCCGGCCGCCGCGCGCGCCCAGTTCATCGACGGCTTTGAGTTGCCGCAGGCGTCCGACATTGCCGATGCGATTGCGTTTGCCGTTGCCGCGCCGATCGCGGTGAATATTTCCAATATGGAAATCCTGCCCACGCTGCAAGTCGCCGCCGGCTTGACGACGGTCAAGCCGGAAAACGGCTGATCGACTTGAAGCCCACCCAAACTGCCAACCTTGTAGGAATATACCATGTCGACTGGCGCACGTAGAAACCCCTCCGCACCGCAGGCCGCTCCGGCCATTATTGACGTATTGCGCACCATCCAGGTCGCGCTGATCAGCGATCAATTGCATCGCTTCATCGGTACCGGCGAACTGAAGAAATACGATCGCAGCACCGGCACGATGGCCGGCACGGCCGTCACCGTGCGCGTCAGCCATGGCGACAATCTGGCCGTCCTGCGCGCCTTCGAGTATTGCCGGCCCGGCGACGTGATGGTGATTGATGGCGGTGGCGACACCGGGCAGGCAATTCTGGGCGGCATCATGTCCTTGTACGCCAGAAAAATCGGTCTTGCCGGACTGGTGGTCGATGGCGCCATTCGCGACGTCGCGGAAATCCGCGAGCGGGATTTTCCGCTCTTCGCGCGCGGGCATATCCATCGGGGTCCGTACAAGGACGGCCCCGGCGAAATCAACGTTCCGGTCTCCATCGGCGGCATGACGGTGATGCCTGGCGACATCGTCATTGGCGATGAGGACGGATTGCTGGCTTTCGCTCCTGAAGAGGCTGAGGCCCTGATTGCCAAGGCGCAAGCGCAACAGGCCAAGGAAGAAGCGACGATTCAGGCCATCCTCGAAGACCGCTGGGATCTGTCTTTCGTCGATGCGCTCGAAGCGCGCTGCAACAACTGAATTCTCCGGGCTGGGTCGTGCCTCCATGCACTGCACGCGTGCATCGGCGGCACCGTAAAGAAGCATTGAATAACCTTATACAACCAGACGAAAAGCGTCTTTTCCATGATGAAGCAACACGCATACGATTTGCTCGTGTCCCCCGGTTGAACCCCTGATCAGGTCAGCCGATGCCGCATTCTTGAATCCATCAGTCATTTATTAAGGAGCAATACGATGAAGGCAACTCGACGCAATTTCATATCCACCGTTTGTGCCGGCGCGGCGGCGGTCATGATGGCTATGCCGGCATCGGCCGACACGATCCAGATCAACCTGGCTGACGTTCTGCCCGATGGCAATTTCATGGTGCAGAATGCCAAACGCTTCGCGGAGGAAGTCGCCAAGGAAACCAAGGGCGAGGTCGTCATCAACATTCGTCCGGGCGGTTCGCTGGGCTTCAAGGGGCCGGAACAGATGCGCGCGGTGCGCGACGGGATGGTGCCGATGGCCGACATCCTTCTCAGCCAGCAAATCGGCGACGAGGCGTTCCTCGGCGTCGAAGGCGTGCCCTTCCTGGTGAACTCACAGGATGATCTGCGGGCCCTGCACAAGTTCGTCCGGCCCGAGATCGAGAAACTCGTGTCCACCAAGTACAACCAGAAGATCCTGTACATGGTGCCGTCGCCCGGTCAGTACCTGTTCCTGAAGACCAAGACCGATAACCTCGGAGGGCTGAAGAACATCAAGATTCGCGGCGCGGACAAGATGACGGTCGATACCGTGACTTCCATCGGCATGTCCGGCGTGCTGATTCCATTCGGTGAGTTGATTCCGGCGCTGGCATCCGGGCGGGTGGACGGCGTGGCGACGTCGGCGACGACCGGCGTTGATGCCAAGTTCTGGGAATTCATGAAGTACGTTTATCCGACCAATCACACCTGGTCGACCAATATGGTCAATATCAACCTCAACACTTGGAAGAAGATTCCGGAGCAGCATCAGAAGACCATCGAGGCGATCGCTGCCAGGCTGGAGCCGGAGTTCTGGGCGGTATCCGCCAACGCCGACGTGGAAAGCCTGAAGAAGCTGACCGCCAACGGCATGGAGGTGGTGCCGGTCAGTCCGGCGATGATGGCCGACATGCGCAAGCAGGCCGCTCCGTTGCTCGACGAGTATCTGAAGCGTGCACCGGCGGCGGCACCGTTCATCAAGAGCTACCTCGAAGCCACTGGAAAGAAATAAGAAATGCGCCCGGACCTCGACTCCACGCCGGCCGGCAACGGCCCGATTGCGACGCTGCAACGGATCATCGATCGGATATCGCTGGTGGCTGCCTACGTGGCCGCCGGGTGTCTGGGCGGCTTAACCCTGCTGACGCTCGGGCAGGTTGCCCTGGGTGTGCTGTCGAAGTTCAGCCATGCCTTTCCAAGTGATATCGCCGTGGGCTGGGAGTACAGCGCCTACCTGATGGGCACGGCCTTCATGCTTGGCGGCGCGCTGACCATGCGTGCCGGCATGCAGATCCGCGTCCAGATCGTCATGAAGTCTTTCGGCGGGCGCTTCGAGCGTCCGCTGGAAATCATCTCTTCGACAATCGGCGCGGCTTTCGTGTCTTTCCTCGCCGTGAGTCTGGCCCTGTTTGCCGCGGAGTCCTTCACCTCCAATCAGGTGTCCGGCGGAAGCCTCACGCCGCTGTGGATTCCGCAAGCCACCCTGGCGCTGGGAACGACGGTTTATGCCCTGCAGAGCATCATGCGGGTCATCGCCGCCGTGCTCGACAAGCCGCTGGTCAACGAATCGTTCAAAGTGGCTTCGGCCTCTGAATAAGCAAGGAAACTCGAATGACTGCCATCTTTGTCACGATGTTCGTCGCCCTGTTCGGGTTTCTCGGCTGCGGGGTGGGGATCGGTATCTCGTTGGCGTCGACCGCCATGGTCGTGCTCGCAGTGTTTACCGACATCCCGACCAGCAAACTGGTCGCCCAGCACTCTTTCAACATTCTCTCAAACGCCGATCTGGTTGCCTTGCCGCTGTTCATCCTGATGGGCGAATTCCTGTTCCGCACCAACCTGTCACGCACCCTGTTCAATGGCCTGGCGCCGTGGGCCGGAATGCTGCCGGGGCGTTTGCTGCACGTGAACGTGCTGGCTTGCTCCATCTTCGCCTCGATTTCGGGTTCGTCGGCCGCAACGACGCAGGTGGTTGGCAAGATGACGCTCGCCGAGTTGAAGCGCCGCGGCTACGGCGACGACGTCGTGATCGGCAGCCTAGCCGGTTCCGGTACGCTCGGCTTCCTGATTCCGCCCAGCACGGTGATGATCATCTACGGCGTTCTCGCGGAAGAGTCGGTGCTGCGCTTGTTCACTGCTGGCTGGATCCCCGGCTTTCTGCTGGCGGGATGCTTCATGGGCATGATCATGTTCGTGACCTGGCGCAAACCCGAGTTGATTCCGGATTCCGAACGCAATTTGCGCAATCTGCCGTTTTCGGCGCGCGTCGCCGCGCTGAAGGAACTGGCGCCGGCGATGTTCCTCATCATCTGCGTAATCGGTTCGATGTATGCCGGCGTGGCGACGCCGACCGAGGCGGCCGCGCTCGGTGTTCTGGGAGCCTTTGGCGTCGCAAAGAAGCAGGGCGCCGTCACCTGGGAAACGATCCGCGCGGTTTCGATAGGCACGGTGCAATCGTGCAGCATGATGGGGATGATTATCGTCGGTGCGACGATTCTGGGCAGTGCGACCGCAGTGCTCGGCGTTCCCGGGGCTGTCACACAGTTCGTGACGGACATCAACCTGCCGCCGTTCGGCCTGATCATCATGCTGATGCTGATGTACGTCATCCTGGGCATGTTCATGGAAGGCTTCTCGATGATCGCCACGACCTTGCCGGTGGTCTTGCCGCTGATTACGGCGGCCGGCTTCGACAAGGTCTGGTACGGCATCTTCATGGTGCTGGTCGTCGAAATGGCGCAGATCACGCCGCCGGTGGCGTTCAACTTGTCGATCATCCAGGGGATTACCGGCTACCCGATGGGTTATCTGTGCCGGGTGACCTTGCCGTTCCTGGCCATGATGATGGCGTTCACCCTGATGCTGGCACTCTTCCCCGGCATCGTGCTGTGGTTCCCCGAACTCGTTCTTGGCAGATGACCTTCCCAAAGTAAAACGCCGGCTCATGAGGCCGGCGTGGGAGTCGCAGCAATCGCTCTAGTGGCTTCCGCGTTCAGCCGGTGGCGGTATCCAAAGGCTTCTTCAGGATGAACAACGCCAAGGCGGTGACGACCGTTCCGACGGCAATTGCGACCGCATAGCCGGCGAGTCCCGATACGGCATTGGGCATCGGCAGCACGAAGATACCGCCATGGGGAACGTGCAGTTGTGCGCCGACGGCCATCGAAATGGCGCCGGTTACCGCCGAGCCGAGCATGATCGAGGGAATCACGCGGAATGGGTCCTTGGCGGCGAAGGGGATGGCGCCTTCGGTGATGAAGGAGATGCCCAGTGCGGCGGCGGCTTTGCCGGCTTCGCGCTCGTCGGGGGAGAAGCGGTTGCGGAACAGCATCGTGGCCAGCGCGATGCCCAGGGGCGGGGTCATGCCGGCTGCCATGATGGCCGCCATCGGTTCGTAGATCTGACTGGCCAGCAGTCCGGTGCCGAACGTGTAGGCGGCCTTGTTGACCGGGCCGCCCATGTCGAAGGCCATCATGCAGCCGAGCAGCATGCCGAGCACGATGGCGCTGCTGCCCTGCATGCTCTTCAGCCAGGCCGAGATGCCGGCGAGGATCGCCGCCACCGGCCCGCCGACCACGTAGTACATCAGCAGGCCGGTGATCGTCGCGCCAAGCAGCGGCAGGATCAGCACCGGCTTCAGGCCGTCGAGCGTGCGCGGCAGCTTGATGGCCTGGTTGAGCCAGCGCACGGTGTACCCGGCCAGGAACCCGCCGACGATGCCGCCGAGGAATCCGGCGCCGACGCTGTCGGCAATGACCCCGGCAATCATGCCGGGCGTGATGCCGGGACGGTCGGCGATGGAGAAGGCGGCATATCCGGCGAGGATCGGAACCATCAGCTGGAAGCTGGCCTTGCCGATCCAGAACAGGTTGGCGGCGAGCGTGCCCTTGTGGGCATCGTCATAGACGTAGATGCCGCCGAGCGCGAAGCCGATGGCGATGAGCAGGCCGCCGGCCACGACGAACGGGATCATGTAGGAGACGCCGGTCATCAGGTGCTTGTAGGCGCCGGAACGGGACGCGGATTGCGCGGCCTTGGCCGCCAGCGCCTGGTCGGCCAGGTTCTTTCCGGGTTCGCCCTTGGCGCTTCCAGCGGCAGCGGACTGCACCGTAGCCTGCTGCAAGGCTTTCTGCACGACGGCGGCACCGTCGTTGATGGCCTCCTTGGTGCTGGTCTCGTAGATGCGCTTGCCGGCGAAACGGCTCTTGTCGATCGAAGTGTCGGCGGCGATCAGGACGATGTCGGCACCCGCGATATCCTCGTTGCTGAGCTGGTTCTGGGCGCCGACGGAGCCCTGGGTTTCGACCTTGATCCGGTGCCCGAGCTTGGCCGCGCCGTGCTCAAGTCCTTCGGCAGCCATGAACGTGTGGGCGATTCCCGTCGGGCAGGAGGTGATCGCCACGATACTTGCCGCGCCGCCGGTCTTGACGGCGGCAGGTGCTGACGCCTGTTGCAGCGCGGCCTGGACCACGCCGGCACCATCCTTGATCGCTTCCTTGGTGCCGGTTTCATAGATGCGCTTGCCGGCGAAGCGGGTCAGATCGACCGATGTGTCGGCGGCAATCAGCACGACATCGGCGGCGGCCACGTCTGCGGCGGTCAGCTGGTTTTGCGCGCCCACGGAGCCCTGGGTCTCGACCTTGATCGTGTGCCCGAGCCTGGCGGCCCCTTGTTCCAGTCCCTCGGCCGCCATGAAAGTGTGCGCTATCCCGGTCGGGCAGGACGTTATTGCGACGATGTTTGCCATCAGAATCCCCTCATTAAGAATGACTTCAGTTGCACTTGCAGAAAACTGTCTACGGTGTGTTGTCCGGTCCGCCCGGTCGGTCGAGGCGGACGGTGGCCGCCAGCGCACGCACGACCTCCGGCGCCGGCAGGTGCGGCCCGAGGCGTGTCAGTTTTGCCGCCGCGAACGCGGTGGCGAGTTGCGCGCAGCGGTCGAGCGGCAGGCCGTCGAGGTGTGCGGCGACGATGCCTGCCACCATGGCGTCTCCGGCGCCGACGGAGCTGATCGGTTCGACGTCCAGCGGATGGGCGACGATGGCCTGCGACGGCGAAACGAAGACGGCGCCGTCACGTCCCATCGACACGGCCACCAGTCGCATGGGCGGGTGTTCGGCCAGAAGTTGGCGAGCCGCTTCGATTGTCTCGTCCGTCGAACCGAGCGGCCGACCCAGATGCTCGGCCAGTTCGTCTCGGTTGGGCTTGACGATGTCCGGCATCGCCTTGAGCGCTTCGCTGAACGGCTGGCCGCTGGTATCGAGCATCACCAGGCCACCCAGGGCGTGCACGTGCCGGGTGAGGGTGGCGTAGGTATCCGCCGGCCAGCCCGGCGGCAGGCTGCCGGAGAGGACGATCCAGCGTACCGTGGAGGCCAGCGTGTTCATCACGTCTGCGAGCCGCTCGAGATGCGCGTTGATCTGCGCTTCGGTCTGGGACGGACCGGGCAGGTTGATGTCGGTGGTCTCGCCCTTGGCCGGATCGACGACCTTGGTATTGACCCGCGTATGGCCGTCCAGGTAGAGGCAGCGGTTGTCGATGCCCTTGTCGTTGAACAGGGATTCGAACAGCGCCGCGTTCTCCCGTCCGAGCTGACCGGTTACGGCGACCTTGGCCGCGTAATCGGCCATGCACGACGCAACGTTGATGCCCTTGCCGCCCGCATCCTGCTGGGCGCGCTGGGCGCGGTTGACTTCGCCGACGCGCAGGTCGCTGACTTCAATCGTCAGGTCGATCGCCGGGTTGAGGGCGACGCAAAGGACAGCCGCATCCGCCGGGGTGTGTTGAACAGTCTTCATAGGGCGCGGACCTCGGCGGCACTACCCGCAGCCAGGGCGCGTTGCGCCAGTTGTTGCATGGTCGAGAGCGTTTCAGCGCGAATCACGGTTTTCACCGCGGGGATGTCCTGCGGGCTCATCGACAGTTCGGTCACGCCGAGGCCGGTGAGGATGCGCGCGCCGAGCGGGTCGCCGGCCAGGCCGCCGCACACACCGACGTGGATGCCGGCGGCATTGGCTGCCCGGGCCGTGGCTCCGATGAGGGCGAGGACGGCCGGATTGAGCGGGTCCGCCTGCGCGGCGAGTTGCGGATGCTGGCGATCCATGGCCAGTACGTATTGCGTCAGGTCGTTGGTGCCGATGGAAAAGAAATCGACGTGTTGCGCAAAGCGGTCGGCCATGACCGCCACGGCGGGGACTTCCACCATGATGCCCAGCGGGACGACCGGCGCGTTCAGCGCGCTTCTGACCTGCTCGCATTCCGCGCGCAGGGTGGCCACTTCGGCAAGGTCCGTGACCATCGGGAACATGATCGAGACCGGGCCATGGGCAGCGGCCCGGTACAAGGCGCGCAGTTGGCAGCGCAGCAGGTCGGGGCGGGCCAGCAGCAGGCGCGCGCCGCGGACGCCGAGGAAGGGATTTTCCTCGTGCGGGAGATCGAGGTAGGGCACCTGCTTGTCGCCGCCGATGTCCAGCGCCCGGATGACCAGCGGGCGTCCGCCGAGCGCGGCGATCGTGTCGCGATAGACGGCATATTGTTCGTCTTCCGTCGGCGCGCTGTCGCGTTCGAGAAACAGGAATTCGGTGCGCATCAGGCCCACGCCTTCCGCCCCGGCCTCGACGGCTTCGGCCGCCTGCCGGGCGTTGGCCACGTTGGCGAAAACTCCGACAGTGTGTCCGTCACCGGTGGTGGCGGCCTGGTAGCGGTCGGCGCGCATGGCTTCGCGGCGCACGGCCTGGGCGTTGATGGCCGCGCGTGCCGATTCGAGGTCAGCGGGCGTGCATCCTAGATAGAGGCAGCCGGCGGTACCGTCGATCACGGCTTCTTCCCCGCATTCGATTTGCAGCAGCGACGGACCGGCGGCGACGATCGCCGGCAGCCCCAACGTGCGCGCCAGGATGGCGGTGTGCGAGGTCGGGCCGCCGCTGCTGATGGCCAGTCCGACGACATGGCGCATGTCCAGTTGCAGCGTGTCCGACGGCGTCAGGTCCTCGGCCACGAGGATGCTCGGTTGGCGCAGGACGATGGCGCAGCGTTCGACGCCCAGCAGAACGGCGATCACCCGTTCGCCGGCATCCTTCAGGTCGAGGGCGCGCGCGGCGAGCAGCGGGTCGGGTAATTGACGCTGCTGGTCGACGCGCGCGTCGAGCGCTTTTTTCCACGACCATGCCGCGCCGTGGCCGCGCATGATGTCGCCTATGGCGCCGCGCAGCAGGCCGGTGTCGGCCAGCAGTTCGCGCTGGGCGGCGAATATCGCGGCTTCGGCGGCGCCCAGGCGGCGCAGCGTGTCCGCTTCCATCGCGGTGAGTTCGTTCTTGACGGTGTTGATGGCGGCTTCGAGCGCGGCACCGTCCTCCATGGCTTCGGTCGGAGTGTCCTCGACCGCGAGGACGTTGCTTTCGTGGCGCACGATCTTGCCGATCGCCAGTCCCGGACTGGCGGAAACGCCTTGCTGGACGCGCGTCGCGGCGGCCGGCTTCCATACCGGCGCGTTGGCCCTGGCCTGCGCGGCGGCAATGCGGGCGCGCTCGGCGTCGGCGATTTCCTCGGCGGAAAGGCGGGTGATCGTCTCGGAGAGGTCCCGCACCGCTGTTTCAGCGCCGGCGCCGCGTGCGGCGAGAACAATGCGCTGCTCGAAGGTGATGCCCAGGCCAAGCAGGCCGGTGAGCGCCTTGGCGTCGGCCGCTTCGCCGTTTTTCAGAACACGCATTTCGCAGGCGTGGCGCCGCGCGGTTTCGACCCACTGCGTGGCTGGCCGCGCATGCAGGCCGTTCGGGTAGTCGAGCACGATTTCCAGCAGCGCATCGGCCGGCCAGGGTTCGGCGGCCACCGGCGGCGGCATGTAGGGGGTGTCGGTCAGCGCGGCGATGATGCGTTCCGCATCGGTGCAGGTGGCCAGTTCCTCGATGACGTCTTCCTGCTGCATCAGGCGGGTCAGCCGGCGCAGGATGGCGATGTGCTCATCGGATTGCGCGGCGATGGCCACGATCAGGCGCGCGTGCTTGCCGTCCTGCCAATGCACGCCGGCTGGAACCTGAATCACGGCGATGCCGGTGTGGAATACGTGGTGCCTGTCTTCGATCATCCCGTGCGGGATGGCGACGCCGGCGCCGAGAAACGTATTGGACACCGCCTCGCGTTTCAGAAGGCTTTCCACATAGGGCGGGGCAATGTAACCGGCATCGACCAGTTGCCTGCCGGCGAGGCGGATGGCCTCCTCCTTTGTCTGCACCGGCGCTTGAATGATCACGCAGGTTTTTGTAATCGTTTCCATCTGACCCTCCTGAAGTTTCGATGTCGATCTGATAGGCGCAGTTGTAATCGATTACATTTGTGTTGTCAAATCTTTTTTGCTTTTGAATTTGGCAGTGTTCTTCTCCGGTATCAGGAAATCGCTTGTTGTATCTGCGATTCAGCCATTCTTGCGCGGCTTCGTGCCGGATCAGAAAAAAGATGGTGGTGAACGTAAATTTCATTCACGGTCGAATTTTCAGGCATAATCCGAATCGATTTGTTTGTAATCGTTTTCATAAGGTGTTTCCGAAATGGCGAGAATCCTTGATGTGGCGAAGCATGCGGGCCTGTCGGTTGCGTCGGTGTCGCGGGTGCTTTCGGGCATGCCCGGGGTCAGCGAGGCCACGCGCCAACGCGTCATGGCCTCGGTGGAGGCGCTGGATTATCGGCCCAACCTGGCGGCCCGGCGCTTGCGCTCGCAACGCACGGACACGCTGGGGCTGATCGTGTCGGATATCCGTAACCCGTACTTCACGGAAGTCAGCCGCGCCGTCGAGGACGTGGCCTACGCGAACGGAATGCGCGTCATGCTGTGCAACGCGGATGAAGATCCCGACAAGGAAAGCTTCTACCTGGAGATGATGCGCGACGAAAACGTGGCCGGCGTCATTCTGTCGCCGACCTTGGCTCGCCTGGCGCACTATCGCCAGGCCGATTTTCCGTTCCCCGTCGTGCTGGTCGACCGCTGCGAGAGCGACACGGAAGCCGATGCCGTGGTCCTCGACAACGTCGATGCGGCCCAGCGTCTCGTTCGCCATCTCATCGACGCCGGTCACCGCCGTATCGTCTTCTTTTACGGGGCGGCCAGCGCCACGGGGCGCCAGCGGCTGCAAGGGTATCAGGAAGCATTGGCTGCCGCCGGTCTGGCACCCGTCGCGCAGGCACTCAGGCCGACCACGGACGAGGCGCTCGCCGCGATGCGCCAGTTTCTTCAGGGGCGCAGGCAGTTGCCGGATGCGATCGTTGCGAGCAGCGGCCTGATCCTGCTGGGGCTCGTTCAGGCCTTGCGCGAGGCTGATCTGAGCTTTCCTGACGACGTGGCGCTGGCGGGTTTCGACGATATGCCGTGGACGCGGGTGGTCACGCCGGGGATTACGGTAATGGCTCAGCCCACTTACGACATCGGACGCTCCGCCATCGAACTCTTGCTTGCCCGCATCGCGCAACCCGACCAGGCGGTACGCCGCATCGTGCTGCGCGGTGAATTGCTGGTGCGCGGGTCAAGCCTGCGGCAAGACGCCTGTCTTGCCGATTCTGTCCAGTAAGTCCGGGGGCGGTCTCCGACGAAGAAGCGCTACTCCTTCCAGGGGAAGAACATGCCTTTAAGGCTACGAGATCCTGTCTGCTCCCGTTCAGCGACGAGCAAGCGAGTCCACGGGATCTGGATGGTTTCTCGTAGTGGATCCTGGCCTGCGGTTCCCAGGTAACCATACTTGTACATCCGAAGCTTCAGCCCGACCTGGTACCACAGAAGCAGTCCGGTGATGCCTGGAAACAGGGTTAGCGAAAACACGGAAAGTACGGTAATGACCAAGCCGCCAACCAACATGAACAGCGTAAAGCCCAGATTGTCGAATAGCAAGAAGAGACACTTTTTGCAAAGCTTCTTGATTTTGGGTTCGAGTTGGGCATTTAGAGGCCAGTAGTACTGCGATGGCAGAACGATAAAGAGCGTGACCAAGGACATGAGTACTGAAACGATGTCTCCGATGGTCGAATCGAGCTCGTAATAGAAAGGTACCCCGACGCTGAAAAAGAAAATCAGACCAAAAGCGATGGCTCCCAAAGCCAGCGAAGGAAGCCAGCTCTGCTTTAAGTAATCTCCGGTTTTGTTGATATCAAGGTTACGGCCTGCTGCAAAATCAAGTGTGAAACGATTGCAGATTCCTGCATAAACAAAAGCCAACAGAAAAAGAATCAAGCTGGAAAAAACTGCCAAGAATAGGCTCAAGGAAGCTATCCTGCCGGGCAGGAACAGCGCGCTCAGCAACGGAATCACAAAGAGGACGTTCAATGCCAAGGTGCTGAGCAAATTGTCCCATAGGTTGAAAAACCATTTTTTGACAAAGAGACCTAGCATGCTTCAGAGCGCCCGACGATTTTCATTTGCGCCGATTCCTTCCGTTGCCCCCACATCCTCCAACAACAAATTGACCAGTCGATGCGCTATCCGGACTCATGGTCAAGATTGATTCAGCAGCCCAAGAGCCAATGACGAATCCACCAGCAATGAATTGACGTATCTGCGACCTAATGCAAGCCGGACAAGTTCTGCCTTGTGTTCGCCTGCGGCAGCGACGAGGATGTGGCATCCTCGGTCTGCCTTTCTGGTCAATAGGTCAATTCCAATGGCCTTGATCAGAGAATGCCCGGCGTCGTCCCCGATGTCCGAAATGAGTTGAGGACAGGGTATGACATTACCATCGGATGCCAACATGTGATAGTTGAAATCTCCGATCGCCCCTGACTTCATCATGGTATCCAGAAAGGAAGATCCAAGGGTGGCTCTGACCATACGGGCATACAAGCCTTCCTGGCGGAATGTCCCTATGCCGAGAATGGCGGCGTCAGCCAATTGCATTGCACCATAAACTTCCTTCTCCGACACGAGGCGCTGCTCGTTGTAGCAGCCCTGATGGCGATAAATAAAGGAAGAAATGAGAGATGTCGTCGATATGGAAAAATCAGCCGGGGTCATGGTGAAATTGAGAGGGAAGATCATCATGTTGCCGGCCCCATTCCGGGGAATATGGTCGAGGATGCGGGCAACCGTGTAGCCGTTGCTGACCCCCAGGCGGAATTCGGCCTTCCCACGGCTCCATTCCTCAATCAAAGCTGCGCCATGACTGGCCAAGGCAATCTCCTTGACGATCTGGGAGCGAACTGGGGCAGTCTGCACCACTCGGACCTGCTCGATCGGAAGCGTGAAACGCTGTGCTACCAGGCATTCAAGTTCGGGATTGCGGGGAAAACGATCCTGAAAGAACATGAATCCAGACTCGAAATACACATCGAGCAGCGCCCTGTCAACAGTAGCGCCCACCGGTTCGTTCCTCCGAAAACAGGATGGCAAGCGGTTTGCGATCTCCTCGCCAGTCAGGCCTTCCAATACCGCGTGAGCGATCTCGACTGAAAACGTAACCGGCCGAGACATGGCAGCGTCATGACCGCTGGCCACCTTGTTGATCCAGACAAAAAAACGGTCGGCAGGGATTTCGTAATAGTTTGCCAGCATGATGAGATTGCCGATTCCCGAGGAATACTCTTTCTCCCACGTCTGATAGGTCCGCAACGGAACATTCAGTGCTTCGGCGACTGCTGCCTGCGAAAGATTTCGCTCCAAGCGAAGTTGCTTGAGCACCTGTGATACGGCGGTTCCTGTTTTGTCCATGCAGAGAATGTAAGGTAAACAGTCGAAATATTCAACAAAAAATTGCTTGCAAATAAACTAAGCACGTCGTATAGTGTGCATGAAATAACTTAACACGCAAGATATTGCGTTTAACACAACGGAGGCAGAGAATGAACAAGATTCTTACGATGATCGTTGCGATCGCCCTCATGTCGGTGGGCGGTGCAATTGCCCAAGTCTCTGCAACGAAAAGCGGAAAAAATCCCGTGGTACTGAATTGGTATTCACAGGCAGCTTCGTTGAGCAAGTCCCAAGAACTTATTGTCAAGACTTTCAACGATCAGAATCCTGATATCCGCATCAATGTTGTGGAGCTTCCCGAAGCTGCGAACGACAAACTCCAGGCTTTGGTTATCGCGTTGCGAGGGGGGGATTCCACGATCGATTTCTTCAACGCCGATGTTACGTGGACGGCGACATTTGCTGCGGCGGGTCTCATCGAGCCGGTGGATAAGTATTTCCCGGTCAAAGAACGCGAATTGCATTTGCCAGGTTCAATCCAGGCTGCCACGTACAACGGTCAGATCTGGGGATTCCCCTTCCGGACCGACGCTGGCGTGCTCTACTACCGTACCGACCTTCTGGCGAAGTACAAGAAACCGGTTCCTGCGACTTATGACGAGCTGTTTGGAACTGCCAAGGAAATCAACGCCAAGGAGGGTGGCGGGCTTTATGCACTTGTTGGTAGTTATGCCAACGGCGAAGGTCTGACCTGCAACGCTGTGGAGTGGTTCTATTCAAACGGAGGCCAGGTTGTAGACGCCAAAGGCAATGTTGTTATCGATTCTCCGAACAATGTTCAGATACTTGCTCTGATCGCAGCTGCATATAAGGATAAACTGATTCCGGAAGGGGCTTTGTCCTATGGTGCCGTGGATGCCCGCACGGCCATGTACCAGGGTAAGCAGGTTTTCCTGCGGGCCTGGCCGAAGGAATATGCCATGGGCCAGGACCCAAAGAATTCCGTCGTTGTCGGCAAACTCGGCGTGGCGCCATTACCCCGTGGGCCGCAGGGGAGTCAAGGCGTGAGCGTGGTTGGAGGGTGGCAGCTCTTCCTGAACAAGAACTCGAAACACAAGGATGAATCCATCAGATTCATGAAGTTCTACGCGAGCGCTTACGCGCAGAAGGAACATGCACTGAAGGATACGTATCTGCCGACCCTGCAATCCCTTTACACCGATGCAGACATTCTTAAGGCATACCCCTTCTATACCTCATTCTCCGATGTGCTGAAGCATGCGGTTCCGCGGCCTCAGTCTCCCTTCTATTCAGAGATTTCAGGCATTTTGTCATCGGAAGTACAAAATGCGATCAAAGGCAACAAGAGCGCATCCAAAGCGCTGGCAGACGCCCAAAAAGCCATGAAGATGGTCGGTCAATAGATTAGCCAGACTGGTGATGTAGTGTTCATCTGGATATCGCCGCATTCCTCTTGCTTGGGGTGCGGTGTCTCTTGATGCATTGCCCCAGGCCCCAGACGGAGACTTGCGCTCCATGACATTCGTCGGGACTAACCGAAATAATTGTGGAGGTTCTCTATGGCAACTGTTGATTTGAAGAATATCAACAGTAGTGTCCCAACGTTAATCGAACAGGATCAACTGGTTGGGATTTTCCGGTTGATTCAAGGCGGGCGGTACTTTGGTAAGCAGTTGATCCAACGAGGTTCTCTCGAACATGGTCAGGCTCAAGATTTGTAGGGTTTCGT
>JARKPC010000026.1 GCA_029975435.1 Propionivibrio sp.
GTTGAGCCGGCGGTGTTTGTGCCCAGCATCAGGCTCGACCCGACCGGTATTTGCGCCGCCACCGCTGCGGCCACCACGACGCGCCGCACCCCCGATTCAGCCACCGTCGGGAATGCCTGCGTGGAGTGACTCGTGCAGCCAGCGAAAACCGATTGCGAATGCTTTGTCCCGTACTTCAACAGAAACATCGTTTTCACATACCAGTCGTCAGCAAAGCTCTTGCCGGCGTACCCGGTTGTGGCGTTCTTGCATTGAGCGATGAGGGAGTTGTGAGACACAGTCCGCGTCGCAGGCTTCGCTCCGGACACCGATCGCGCGACGCCGCCGAGCAACGACAACGCGTATTTCGCGTACACCATGAACGGGCGGGGATCTCCCGATGGGAGAGTGCCTTTCGGCTGAGTTTCGAACCCCGCCAGTTTCGAGTCAGACACCGATAGGCGAACCTCGGAGTCACTGGACTCGTCCCATCGCCAATAAAGCACCGGCGCGAGGATCCACACATCCCCTGCTGAGCCATCCCGGGCGAACCTGCCGTCACCATCGATGCCTGTGACGTGCGGTACCCCGTCAGGATCGATGAATCCGGTGACCATCATGGTGAAGAATGGCCCCAGCCCTCGGTACGGATCCACAGATGGGGTGCCGACAATGCCCGGAGTTGGGGCCGGGATGCCAGCGTTGGCGCCGAACTTGGAACAGGCCGTCGACAGCCCCTTCGGGATCGCCACCCCATACACCAGTCCTGTTTGGCGGGCGGTGAGAAAGCCCGCAAGAGAATCAGTCGTGTACTCTCCAGCGGCCTCATCCCATACGATCGCGCGGGCGATCAGTCGTGACAACGCCTCGGCGGCAGAAGCGGCAGAAGCGGCAGAAGCGGCAGAAGCGGCAGAAGCGGCCTCCGCGCCCGCTCTCGCAGTGTTCGCCAGGCCGGCCTGCGCGGTCGCAGCCGCCGCCGCACCGCTGGCAGTAGACGCATCCCCCGACGCTGCGCTAGCAGACGATGCAGCTTCGCCTGCTCGAGCGGTCGCCGTACCGGCAGCACCGGATGCCGAGGAGGCCG
>JARKPC010000030.1 GCA_029975435.1 Propionivibrio sp.
GGCACTGCAACGTCTCGTTCCGCAGACGCTGCTCGGCCGCACTTTCCTGCTGATCAGCCTGCTGATTTTCGTCTCCGGCGCCACCCTGTTCGCCCTGTTCGGCCTGGCCGAGCAGGAACCACGCGCGCGCCAGCTGGCGCAACTGACCGTCAGCATCGTCAACCTGACCAAGGCCGCGCTCGTCGCCGCGGACCCCGCGAAGCGAATCGCGCTGCTACGGGATCTTGCGGAAAGCGAAGGCGTGCACTTGTATCCGGTCGAACCCGGAGACATCGTCACCCCCCTGCCGAAAACGTTTTTTTTCAGAGTAATGAAGGAAGCCAGCGCGGAGCAACTCGGACCACGCACCCGTTTTGCCAGCGAGGTCAATGGTCAAACCGGCATCTGGGTCAGCTTCTCGATCGACGCCGACGACGATGACGACTACTGGCTGATGCTGCCGGGCGAACACGCCGAAGGCATCATTCCCTGGCACTGGCTCGGTTGGGGAGGTGCATCCCTCGCCTTGGCGCTGCTCGTGGCATGGCTGATCGTTTCGCGCGTCACCCGGCCGCTGCGTGCGCTGGCCAACGCCGCGCGCGAGCTGGGCCGCGGCCGGCACCCGGAGCCGGTCTACGTCAAGGGTGCCAGCGAACTGCGGCAGGTGGCCGAGGCCTTCAACCGCATGTCGGACGACCTGAAGCAGATCGCCGCCGAACGCACCGAAGTGCTGGCCGGCATCTCGCACGATCTGCGCACCCCTCTGGCACGCCTGCGCCTGGAAAGCGAACTGTCGATTGCCGATCACGACGCACGCAACGCCGTCATTGCCGACATCGAACAGATGGATGCCATTATTGCCCAGTTCCTCGACTATGCACGCGGCGAGGGTGACGAAAAGACGGTGGATACCAACCTGAATTCACTGGTTGAACAAGTCGCCGGCCGGCACGGCCGCACAGCCACTCCGCCCATCCTCACGCTGGGCGAATTGCCTGCGACCCTTTGCGTCAGGCAGAAAGCCCTCGCCCGCGCGATTTCGAATCTGCTGGACAACGCGCGCAAGTATGGAGCAGAACCGATTGCCATTGCCACGCGACGCCAAGGAAACGACGTCGTCATCGACGTCACCGACAGCGGCACCGGCGTTCCGGAAAGCGAGATCGAGCGCCTGAAGCGACCGTTCACCCGCCTCCAGGACGCCCGCACCGACGCCAGCGGCACCGGTCTCGGGCTGGCCATCGTCGAGCGCATCGCGCGACTGCACGGCGGCTCATTCGAATTGATGAACCGCACCGAGGGTGGATTGATCGCGCGGTTGCGGCTGCCCTGTCGCTAAGCGACGCGGCGGCACCAAAGCGAATGTGCGAAGCGGTGACTTACATCCGCTTACTTGCGCTAGCGAATCGACTATGCTGAATGACAACACGGCCCGGACACCCCGGCATCCGGCAGGCTTCTTCGCCCTTCCACAAGGAACTCGAATGGAGGTTGACCAACGTTTTTCCGGAAGCAACGGTAGTGTGCTGACTTGTGTGCAAAAACGTCAGCAGTAGAAAGCGGAGGAGTGGTCATGGTAAGAGGTTGATTGTCGAGATCGACCTTGAACCCATTGGGAGGGCAAACCATGACCATGAAGGAGCGTAATACGAAGTTG
>JARKPC010000031.1 GCA_029975435.1 Propionivibrio sp.
GACCAGTGTGTTGCATTCGAACTTGACGCCGAGTTTCCTGAGGTTGTTGATTTCTGCGTCGATCACCGGATTGGGCAGGCGGAAGTCCGGGATGCCGTACTTCAGCACGCCGCCGGCCTGGTGGAAGGCTTCATAGACCGTGACGTCGCAACCGGCTTTGGCCATGTCTGCCGCGCAGGCCATGCCCGCCGGGCCGGAGCCGACGATGCCGACCTTGAAGTGGTTCGGCTCGATATAGGGGATGTTGGCCCAGCCTTCCCGAATCGCCGTGTCGCCGACGAAGCGCTCGAGGCGACCAATGGCTACTGCCTCGAGGGTTTGGCCCACCGTGCACACGCCTTCGCACTGGTTCTCCTGCGGGCAGACGCGGCCGCAGATGGCGGGCAGCAGGCTGGTTTCGGTCAGGATGTCGTAGGCGCCGCGGATGTCTTTCTCGTTGATCTTGCGAATGAAGCCGGGAATGTTGATGCCCACCGGGCAGCCCGATACGCAGGGCTGATCGGGGCAGAACAGGCAGCGCTCGGATTCTCGCATTGCATCGTCGGGATGGTAGCCGCAGGCAACTTCCTCGAAATTCCTTGCACGTACCGCCGGATCCTGTTCGCGCATCGGCGTGCGCTCCTGCGGGATGCTTCGTATTGTCCTTTTCTTCGCCATGAATGTTTACCGTGTCCTGAAACGTTGAGAAGACCTACTTGGTTTTTGCGGCATCGACGGCCTTGTCGATCGACTTCTGCATCCGACAGCCTTTTTCCCAGTGGTCGAGCGCCATCCGCTCTTCCTTTGTGTAGCGGCGCAGGCGGGTCATCAGGTCGTCGAAATCGACCAGGTGCCCGTCGAAGTCCGGACCGTCGACGCAGGCGAACTTGACCTGGTCGCCGATCTTCACGCGGCAGCCGCCGCACATCCCGGTGCCGTCGACCATGATCGGATTCAGGCTGACCATGGTCTTGATCTTGTAGGGGCGGGTGGTTTCGGCGCAGCTCTTCATCATGATGGGGGGGCCGATGGCCACGACTTCATCAATGTCGGGGTGCTTCTTGATGGCCTGTTCGATACCGGCGGTTACTCGCCCGTGCAGTCCGACGGATCCGTCGTCGCTGCAAATGATCAACTCATCGCAGATGGCCCTGAATTTGTCTTCCCAGAACACCAGATCCTTGGTGCGGAAGCCGATAACGCCGATTACGTAGGCGCCACTCTCCTTGAGCGCACGCGCTTGCGGATAGACCGGCGCGACGCCGAGGCCGCCGCCGACACAGACGACCTTCTTGGCATGGGAGTCCGGCGTGGGGATGCCCATCGGTCCGACCAAACCGTACAGTGACGTGCCGACCTTGCATTGCTGCTGCATCTGTCGCGTGGTTTTGCCGACGGCCTGGATAACCAAAGTGACGGTTCCCTTGTCGCGATCATAGTCGGCGATGGTCAGCGGCACGCGCTCGCCATGCTCGTTGAGCATCACGATGACGAACTGCCCTGGCTTGGCCGCCTTGGCCATCAGCGGATGGCGGACCTCCAGCAGGTAGGTGACGTCGGAAAAATCCTCACGCTTTACGATTTCAAAATTTGACATAGGCGGTGCTCTCGAACCCGGCATGAGCCGGTGGTTGGAACGGACAGGGGAAGGAAAACGGGAACGGAAGCAACCGTGAGGTTGCTTCGATGAGGCTGGAGAAGACGATCGTTTCTTTAGACACGACTTGGATTTGCCTTTGATGTCTGACCCGATTATCGAAACGCATTTCAATAATACTGGCGACTATCACAGGTAGCGTGATCAATGACCTTCAGGAATCAACCTTGCGTCGTCTTGTATTTTTTATGTCCGACGCAAATCTGAAGTTCACCGGCTCACATTTCTAATGCTGGCCAGCCTATTGCGATGCGAAACATGCGTATTTTTAATTGCTATTTACAGGGGGAGCAAATGAAAGATAGTCACTAGATTGTTCTGTTTTTGAATCAATGAGAGATGTGGAGGCGAAATCCGGCAGAGGAAAAAGGCAGGAAACGGAAGTGCCTTCCGATAAGTTTATATTTAACAATTAGTTATGTAATTGCTAACGGCAGATGCGTCAAGAAGTCGTGTTTCCGCCGGAATCAATTTGTGAGGATGCTTGACTAGGAATCAGTACATGCTAATATAGTGATGTACCCGTATAGGAGGTTTCCATGCTTCGTTTCGACATCGCTCCAGTTTGTTCCAATGCCTATCGCTTTCAAGCGGCAATGAGTTTCACGATTGCCGCCCTCTATCTCTTCACTCCCTGGAAGTGGGTGGCTTTCATTCTGGCCATCGGTGGATTCATCCGCGGTTTCGTGTCGCCGCACAAGTGCCTGTCCTACAAGGCGTTCGAGAAGGCAACCGCGCGGTTGAAGTGGGTAAAGAAGGTTAATGCCGGGTCCAAGATGTTTGCCGACAAAATCGCCTTCGTCGCCGCTAGTGTCATGGCCGTTACGTGGTTGGCCGATTCGTCGATCGGCAACATTCCGGCGGCGGCAATTCTGATCTTTGCTTTCCTCGATCTGGCGACGGGTTTCTGTGCTGCCTGCTGGGCTTACGCGGCGTGGTATCGGATGCGCGGCCTCGCCTAGCGGCCTGCCGGCCGTTCAGGCGGTGATCTCGACGCCTCCACCGATGATGAACAGGTCGACGGCCAGA
Source organism: Propionivibrio sp. (assembly GCA_029975435.1). GTDB lineage: Bacteria > Pseudomonadota > Gammaproteobacteria > Burkholderiales > Rhodocyclaceae > Propionivibrio. Next base: position 2,666 of record JARKPC010000031.1, read on the forward strand.
CTGTCGCCTCGTTTGACGGCAGCTGAGAATTGCTCCTGGCTGAAATACTGCAATCCCATCAGCGTCAGTTGATTCCGCGCTTCCAGGGGCGTCATGCAGGCGATCATTTCATTCGGAAGGTTGGCATTCCTCTGAATGGTGCCGAAGGTAGTCGGAGCCGCTTGCTCACTTATTGAAGTGGTTGCTGAATCAAGCTGAGGAAGCTTGCCCGCGTTGACCAGGGATTCCATGCGTGCGAATACTTCGTGCCGTGAAAAGGGCTTCTTCATGAAATCGTCGGCGCCGATGCGCTTGGCGTAGAACTGCTCGGTGGCCTGTTCGTTGCCGCTGATCATGATGATCGGGGTGTGCCGCGCCAGTGGATCGCGGCGTATCAGGCGCAGGGCGGCGAATCCGTTCATGCCCGGCAAGACGATATCCAGGAAGACAAGATCGGGGTTTTCGCGGCGTACCGCCTCGATTCCCGTTTCAGCATCCGGCGCCGCGCTGATGCTGCATCCGGCCGATCTGAGAATTGCGCTGAGGGAGGCGACGATGGTTGCAGAATCGTCGATGATCAGGATTCTTCGCCCTTTGTGACTCAGGCGCTTGCTGCGTCGCCTTTCTGGGGCATTCGGCTTGCCGGCATCGCTACTTGCGGGCGGGGCATCGTTTTTGTTCAGGATGGATTTGATCTGCTTGAAGATGCTCATGCTGTTGTTCTCGCCTCGCCGATGAATTCTGCTTGTCTCGACTTCTTTCCGTGGCAAGTATAAGGGAATTGGCGGAAACAATGGCCGGTGCATATGGAGTCGGCATTGCGCTCTACTGCCGAGTTCGGCCAATGGCGCTGGCGCTTTTGAAACGCAATTTGCTACGGGAGTTCAGGCGCTTGGGCGGTGCGGCGATCTGCGCCACGAGGGGGATCTCCAAGGGCGCTGGAAATAGGCAATTTCACGGGAGTCTTGTGTGGCGAGGGAGGTGAGGCTTGCGGCCTGGCGGTGTTCTCTGCGGCCGCCCGGCAGTCTCGGCAGAGTCATCGCCAAACGATGGTCATGAATTGCGGAGCCAGCACGATACAAATCGAACGGGGTGCTGCACGGCTTGGCGATGTGCCACTCGCCGGCGCACCCCGCGAGGGTCTGCGGAACGTCGCTTACGCTGCGTCGGCCACAAAAACGGTCATGCCGACGACGCGGATGCCAGCGTATTTCGATTCGTTCCTGGCAATCCAGGTATCAACCCCATCCAGCGTCAGGTTTGCAGCGAGGACTTGCCCGGTCCGCTTATTCACAACGGAGTACATTGTTCAATCCTTTCATCTGAGTTGATAAGCTGTACAACAATAGCCGCTGTGCGTCCCTTGTGCTGGTCCGTCCTGCCATGTGCTGTCGCTGCCCGGCAGGCTTCGCCCCGTGTTTTTTCGTCCCTGACCGGTTCGTCAAAAAAAAATCCCACACCGGCTCGGTATGGGATTCAAAATCCCATCATTGGCGATGGGTCAGGGAGGGTCAAACATTGTCAGCGGGGGACGCTGAAGCAACGTTGTGAATAGTATTAGCCTGGCCGTCGCAAGTCTGTTTGGCTTGTGCAGTCTTTGCGTAACAGATTGTAATCGT
>JARKPC010000038.1 GCA_029975435.1 Propionivibrio sp.
TAACGAAACCGTCATCTCGTGCGGGCCGAGCCGGCCAGGCGGCCCCTGCACACCTCCGGGGCCAAAGGAATGCGCCGCTGGCGCATCATGACGAAGTGTGACTGGCGCTCCATTCCCGCTTGCGATGAAACAGAACTGTCATTTCGAGCGGGCCGAGCCGGCCAGGCAGCCCCTACACACGTCCGGAGCCAATGGAATGCGCTGCTGGCGCATCATGACGGAGCGTGACTGGCGCTTAATTTTCGATTGCGATGAAATGAAACTGTCATTTCGAGCGTCGCGAGCGCGGCAACGCCAAGCGAGTGAAGTCGAGATGGTATGAAAGACGCTGCGTGTTCATTCAGCACTTTCGTTTGTCGATAAGACAGATGGAGTAGACGGGTCGCAGGCTGGGGTTGATTGTGAGGCGTTATGACCTCGAAGTCGAGATTAGTCAGACCTGCGTACACAGCGCCATTGTGAGGGCGACGCACCTCGGATAGGAGCATGGGAACCGCGCGCTGGATGAGCCCGTAAGCGAGTCTACTCCACCGGACGCCCGGTTTCGGGCATATACGAAAGGTGGAGACGCATGGCAAGAAACATCGGAGTGGATCTGCACTGGGATTGTTTCACCGTCGCCGTCCTCGGCGAAAACGGACGTTGCGACACCCGGGAGTGGAAGTTCAAGGACCTGGACGAGTTTATCGCAGAGCTTCGCGGGGACGACCGCGTCGCGGTCGAGATGACCACCAATGTCCGTCTCTTCCATGACGCGGTTCAACCGCATGTGGCTCGGGTCGACGTCGTCAACACCCGTCAGTTCAGGGTGGTGACCGACTCGGTGAAGAAGACGGACAAGAACGATGCGATCCTTCTGGCCCGTTTTCTCGAGAAGGACATGTTGCCGACGGTGTGTTTGAAGCCGAAGGCGTTGGCGCAGTTGGCGTCGCTGACCAAGATGCGCGACACGCTGGTGAAGCAACGGACCGCGCTCAAGAACGAGGTGAACAATTTTTTCGCCGCGTCGGGGATGAAGCTTGGCCGCGAGCGCCTGAGTTCGAACAAGGCGCTTTCGGAGGCCGAGGTCGGTGCGGCGGAGGCGATGGCGGAGGCGGATGCCTTCGGGGTGAAGATTCTGCTTGAGCAGATTCGCGCCATCAACGCGGGCTTGGCGAAGCTGGAGAGGCGGATAGAGGAGGAGGCGCGGCAACGTCCCGGGTATGCGGAGTTGACGTCGATCAAGGGTGTCGGAGTGATCGGGGCGGCCATTCTTCTTTCGGTCATCGGCGACGTGAGGCGTTTTCCCAGCGAGGGCAAGCTGGCGTCGTATTTGGGGATAGTTCCGCGCGTGTCCGACACGAACGAATCGGAGCGTCGCGGCCGCATCACCAAGCGCGGCTCGAAGCTTGCGCGCACGGCGCTGGTGCAATGCGCGCTTATCGCGAAAAAGTACAGTCCGTACCTGTCGGAGTATCATGAGCGATTGAAGCGGAAGAAGGGCGGCGGCAAGGCGAATGTCGCCTTGGCCCGGAAGTTGCTGGGGATAGTGTACCGCACTCTTTTGAACGGCTGGGTGTTCGAGGATTTTCCGGCCTATCGGCTGAAGGACGGGACGATTCCCGCGTGGTCGAGGGAAGTGGCGACTTCGTTCGTCGCTTCGCGCCGGGATTTATCGCCTTCTGCCAAGATCGGGAATCGAGTAGGAGGAAGGTAGACTCGTAATGGGTCTACCTTCCGTCCTCTCACACCACCGTACGTACGGTTCCGTATACGGCGGTTCGTGTAGCGTCTCGGCGGACAAATCCATCCAGAAGCGATATGAGTCCAAGTTCATCGAAGTACTGCTTGGGAAAAGCCTGGTTCATGTGCGACGCCCCGGAATTCCACCACGGGCCGCGCCCATTACCGGCGCTCACTATGCTCCGCGCCTTGTCCAGCCCCCTGCGCATCAGGTTCTTGACTCTCGTCTTCGGCTTCTTCCATCTCCGCCATAAAAGAAGGCGCAGACGACGCCGGAGCCATTCGTCAAGACGTTCGAAGATCGCCTTAACCTCGTTCAGCCGGAAGTACTTGTACCAGCCGCGGAGTTTAGGCTTCAACTCGAGAATGAAGGACGGCAGGCTCATTCCACGGCCACGGCGCATACGCCGACGCACTTCGGACTTGAAGCGCTTCTCCGACTCCACCGACACCTTGAGCCGGGGAGACTTCTCCATCGTCATGCTGTAGCCGAGAAACTTGCGCCGCCACGGACGTGCCACCGCGCTCTTCTGCGCATTCACCCGGAGACGAAGCACGCCGGACAAGTACCGCGTCACAGTCCGCATCACCCGCTCACCGGACTTGCGCGTGCGGACGTAGATGTTGCAGTCGTCCGCATACCGGCAAAACGCGTGACCACGGCGCTCAAGCTCCTTGTCCAGGCCGTCCAGGAGGATATTCGAGAGAAGCGGCGACAGCGGGCCGCCCTGCGGCGTCCCTTCGTCACGGCTCTCCGTCATACCATCCTTCATCAGTCCCGCCTGAAGATACCGACGAATCAGTCTCAATACCCGCTTGTCCCTTACCTTCCGTGCCACGCGCTCCATCAGGATGTCATGGTTCACGCGGTCGAAGAATTTCTCCAAGTCGATGTCCACCACCCAACGACGGCCCTCCGCCACATACTCCCGCGCCTGCCTCACGGCCTGGTGGGCACTTCGGCCAGGACGAAAGCCGTAGCTACGGGTGGAGAATTCCGGGTCAAACAATGGTTCGAGCACCTGATGCAACGCCTGCTGCGCCAGACGGTCCACCACCGTCGGGATGCCCAATTGTCGCACCCCCTTGCCGCCCGGCTTCGGGATTGCCACCCCCCGCACCGGACTAGGTTGATAGATGCCGCGCAGCAGTTCCCGCTTGATGACCGGCCACGCCGTCCGGAGGTGAAATTCCAGTTCGTCGACGGTCATCCCGTCCACGCCTGGCGCTCCCCCATTCGACTTGACCCTGGCCAGCGCGGCCAGCATGTTCTCTTTCTCGACCACCGCCTCCATCAGGAATTCGCTCGCTCGCACGGACTCAGTCCCAAGTGCCGACGCCGACTCCGCTCCCCGTCCATCCTCTCGCGCCTTCCGGGCGCTACCCTTCGGACAGGGGTTCGGGCTTTCCGCCGTTTTACGGGCATAATCAGCCTTGTTTGCTGCGGATTCATCAGACATCGAAATCGGGGGCTCCGAGCTTTCTCCACACGTTCGGGCCTTCGCCGGGGTCGAACCGACTACTATGCCCTCTGCTGACTTCTGCCGGACGTCGCGGAACATCGCTGCCCCGCCAAGCCCCGTCGGGCAAACCGGCAGACCTCCCCGGGTAATGCGCACCCACCTTCATCCCATACACCCGCCGCATATACTTCCGCGCCTTCCGGATGACTATCGGGCTTCGGGTATCTTTGCCCTCTCGCCCAGGCGTGGCAGCCTCGTATGCGGTTCTTGTGCATCGGGCCGGGAATTTGCGTACAGCTTCCTTCGGATTCCGCCTTGCGGCGAACGCCCTTGCTGTTCGGCTAACGGTTCCCGTCATCAGGGTCCGTAGGGGACTTGCACCCCCAAGTGGGTGCGCCCTGCCGGGCGCACAAAGAAAGAGGGCGACCTGACGGTCGCCCCTGCGAGGTCGCGTTGCGCCTCAATGGGGAGCAAAGCTCCCGATCTTGGAACCGCCGGCGCTCGGGTCGCGTCCCCGCGTTGCCCTATCCTCCGGCAGTCATAAGACGTTATCGACAAGGATCGTGAAATACTG
>JARKPC010000109.1 GCA_029975435.1 Propionivibrio sp.
CTGGGATCCATTGACCGAGAAGTTCGAGACATGGACCCGTGGCGAATACGTCAACGTGTGGGACGCCCTGGAATCCGGTTCGATCCGTGATATGACCCAGACCAGATTGGTGGTCAGGTTTACCAAGGCGAGCACACCCTCTACCTGAAGCAGCAGTAATGTCGTTGCTCGCGGTTATTCTGGCCGCTGCATCGTTCGCTGCCGCCGGGTGGATTGCTTGGCGTTATCTGCGCCAAGCGACCGAACCGGCTGCTCCACACGCAGCGGTGACCGTGCTGCCGGCGCCGGTGATACCTCGATTGTCGGGAAGCGCAGATAGCTGGCTCAGCGTGCAACCTGGCGAAGTCCTGCTGCAATATTGCCACGCACAACGAACCATCGACGAAATCTATCGCCAGACGCGCCTGGCGCAGGATGTCTTTGAGCGCGACCTGCGCAGTGCGCTGGTCGCCTACGCCGAATTCGTGCAATTGGCGCCGGCCTCGGAATCGCATCACCACGCCCATCCCGGCGGACTCTTAGCGCACACCCTGGAAGTGGTGTTGGCTGCTACAACCCTGCGCAATGGCTATCTGTTGCCGTTGGGCGCACCGACCGAAACCATCGATCGCCAGCGCGATCACTGGACCTATGCCGTGTTCTTCGCTGCGCTGCTGCACGACATCGGCAAGATCATGACCGACTTGCGCCTGCACGTTCGCGATACGCCCCAATCGCCGACGCGCCGCTGGCTACCGCTCTCTGGTCCCCTGACGCAATCGCACGCCACCGAATACCAGGTTGGCTTTGCGCCAACCGCTGAACGCGATTACCTGGCCCACAAGAAGCTCTCCCTGATCTTGCTGCAAGCCATTGCTCCGGCCAATGCGCTGGCCTTCCTGGGGCGTGAAAACTCCGTCCTGGAAGCGCTGAGCGCCTTTCTGGGCGGGGAGGGCGCCAAACCTGGCACCAGCGCCTTTGAGGGCGTAAAGACACTTGCTGCAATCATCCGGCAGGCAGACCAAATGTCCGTAGCTCACAACCTGCAGAGCGGCCCGCGACAGCGCTTCGCCACCGCCACGGCAGTGCCGCTCATCGAGCGGCTGATGAGCACAATCCGCAGCATGCTGGCGCAAGGGACTGTCTTGCCCTTGAATCGGGATGGCGCAGCAGGTTGGGTCTTTGATGGCGCAATCTACTTCGTGGCCAAGCGCCTGGCCGACAAGGTCCGCGAGCAAATCCAGAAGGACGAACCCGACGATGCGGCTGGCGTACCCGGCCCGAACAAGAACGACCGGCTGTTCGACACCTGGCAGGACTATGGCGCAATCGATCTCAATCCAGTCACAGGCCAGGCCATCTGGCATGTCATGATCGAGGGCGAGGGCTATAGCCACGCCTTGTCTGTGCTGCGCTTCCCATTGCACCGAGTCTACGACGATCCGGCTCGCTATCCGGCGGCCATGGTCGGCCGCATTGTTCTGGTGGAGAAAGGCGGCAACAAAGTCAAGGCAACGGCCGGCGAAGGGGCGCCCACAGAAGACGCGGCAACCGCAAGCGCTGCGCCCATGGAATGCGATGCGCCAGCGGCTGGTTCCCCCACGGCAGCGCACCCTGCTGAAACACAGCTTCCTCTGGTTTTGCCCGACGCCCCGCCGGCGCCGGCATCTCGTTCGCCGAAGGATCGAGCGCGCGATGCGGATCCTGACGACGACCTGTACGAGCCAGTCACCGCAGAAGCAGCTCCGAGCTCGGCGGCGTTGGCGCCACCGCCGAGCCCTCCAGGGCGAGCTCGAGAACAAGAGGGCGATCGACCAGCCAGGACGGAAAATCGCTCCAGGGAAATTCAGGCACCGCGCCCACCGCGACCCGCAGAAAGCAAGAAGCTCGCGGCGATCGAGGCCAAGCCTCAGAAGACTGCCGGCGCGCAAAAGAAGCCTCCAGCACCCGAGGCGAAGCCGAGCTCGCCTGGCGATGACTTGCTCGACGAGTCTGACGCAATCGTTACGCATCGGCGCAAAAAGCAGCCGGCCGGCAACCGTGCCGCGCCGATAGCTACGGTAGCACCATACGCCGTTGCACCAAAGCTAGTGCCTGGGCCAACAACGGAGCCGACGCCTTTGGCAATCGCATTTATCGAATGGGTGCAACACGGGCTGGCCAGCGGAAACCTGACGTACAACGAACCAGGATCTCCGATCCACTTTTTGCCGGCCGGGATGGCACTGGTTTCGCCACGGATCTTTCGGGACTATGCCGAGACGGTCGGCGAAAGCAGCAATGCGGTGCAACAACAGGTGATCGCCGCCGGCTGGAACGTCAAGGCTGCTGGCAACAGCAACATCTTGCACTTTGCCGTCGTCAAGCGTGACGGCGTGCGTGCTGGCAAGCTCAGCGCGGTGGTCATTGAACAGCCCGAGCGCTGGGTCAGTCCGCTGCCACCGGTCAATGGCTGCATCGTGCCGTTCGAGCTTTCGACGAGCCCCCCATAAAAATGACATTTGAACAAATACGTTGACAGTGCCTGCCTGTTTACGGCAATGTGACGGCGGAAGGACTGAACGGCCAAGGGTGTAGCTGTTAATCGCGCATAATTTGTATTTATGCAAATTGGGTAATTTGCCGAAGCAGCGCTAGGTTTTAGGTCGTTCGTCCTCATTCTGTAATCACGATGAGGGCGTGTCATAAATGATCGGGATCACCGTAGTATCCACGAAGGGTGGGGTGGGTAAAACCACGCTCAGCGCCAATCTTGGCGCACTGTTGGCG
>JARKPC010000058.1 GCA_029975435.1 Propionivibrio sp.
TCGCTGCGTCCTGTGCACGCGCTGCATGCGGGCATGCGAGGAAGTGGAGGGGGCGCGGACGTGGAACGTCATGGGGCGCGGCATCAATTCGGTGATGATCACCGACCTGCACCAGCCTTGGGGTGAGTCACATTCGTGCACCTCATGCAGCAAATGCGTTCACGTGTGTCCGACCGGGGCGCTGAGCGAGAAGGGGTGCGCCGTCGGCGAGATGGTGCCGCGGGAAAACGTGTTTACCTACCTCAAGTCGATGCGCTATAGCGGGCGGTAAGCCGGGGGCAAAGCCCCCGGTCCGCAGTCGGCTGCTGCCATCACTGCCATCCGAAACGCCGGTCGTAGAAGCCTTTCATCGCCTGCGCCAGGAACATGTAGCCGGCGAGAATCAGCGCGAGTATCGGGAAGTAGCTGAGCGGCAGGGCCTGTAGCTTGAAGTAGTGCGCCACCGGCCCCATCGGTATGAATATCCCGATGGCCATGATCAGCATCGTCGCCACCATCAGCGGCGCTGCGGGTCGGCTTTGCAGGAAGGGGATCTTGCGCGTGCGGATCATGTGCACGATCAGTGTCTGCGTCATCAATCCCTCGATGAACCAGCCGGACTGGAACAGGGTCTGCATCTCCGGTTTGTCGGCGCCGAAGACGAACCACATGATCGCGTAGGTCGCGATGTCGAACACCGAGCTGATCGGGCCGAAGAACAGCATGAAACGCCCGATGTCGCCGGGGTTCCAGCGCTGCGGCTGCGTCAGAAGTTCCTCGTCGACGTTGTCGAACGGAATGGCGATCTGCGAGATGTCGTAGAGCAGGTTCTGCACCAGCAGGTGCATCGGCAGCATCGGCAGGAAGGGGATGAAGGCGCTGGCGACGAGCACCGAGAAGACGTTGCCGAAGTTCGAGCTGGACGTCATCTTGATGTACTTGAGCATGTTGGCGAAGGTCTTGCGGCCCTCGATCACGCCTTCCTCGAGCACCATCAGGCTCTTTTCGAGGAGGATGATGTCGGCGGCTTCCTTGGCGATGTCCACCGCCGTATCCACCGATATGCCGATGTCCGCCGTGCGCAGCGCCGGGGCGTCGTTGATGCCGTCGCCCATGAAGCCGACGACGTGCCCGTTGGCCTTGAGCATGCGCACGATGCGCTCCTTGTGCGCGGGGGTCAGCTTGGCGAAGACGTTGTGCGTTTCAACGACGGCGGCGAGTTCCGCGTCGCTCATCCGTTCGACGTCGTTGCCCAGCAGCATGCCCTGCTGTTCGAGCCCGACCTCGCGGCAGATCTTGGCCGTGACGAGGTCGTTGTCGCCGGTCAGCACCTTTACCGCGACGCCGTTCGCGGCCAGCGCTTCCAACGCCGGCGCGGTCGATTCCTTGGGCGGATCGAGGAAGGCGACGTAACCGATCAGCGTCAGCTCGGCCTCGTCGGCGATGCTGTAGGTCTCCTTGCGCGGCGGGATTTCCTTGGCCGCCACAGCGACGACGCGCAGGCCTTCCTCGTTGAGATCAGCCGTTACCGCGCGGATGCGTTGCAGCAGATCCTCGCTCAGCGGCTCGACGGCATCGCCGTGGCGCACACGCGTGCAGATGGAAAGAATTTCCTCGACGGCGCCCTTGCAGATCAGCTCGTGGTGGTCCTCGCGCTCGCTGACGACCACCGACATGCGGCGGCGCGTGAAGTCGAACGGGATTTCATCGACTTTGCGGTAGTTGCGCACCGGGTCGAGTTCGCGTTGCACGTCCACGTGCTCCAGCACCGCGACGTCGAGCAGATTCTTCAGGCCCGTCTGGTAGTAGCTGTTGAGGTAGGCCATCTCCAGCACGTCGTCGGAATCCTCGCCCCAGACGTCGACGTGGCGCGCGAGGAATATCTTGTCCTGCGTCAGTGTGCCGGTCTTGTCCGTGCACAGCACGTCCATCGCGCCGAAGTTCTGGATCGCGTCGAGGCGCTTGACGATGACCTTCTTGCGCGAGAGGAACACGGCGCCCTTGGCCAGCGTCGAGGTGACAATCATCGGCAGCATTTCCGGCGTAAGACCCACGGCGATCGACAGCGCGAAGAGTAGCGCCTCCATCCAGTCGTGCTTGGTCACGCCGTTGATGAACAGCACCAGCGGCGCCATCACGAACATGAAGCGGATCAGCAGCCAGGCTACCTTGTTTACGCCGGCCTGGAACTGCGTCGGCGCGCGGTCCGTCGTCGTGACGCGCTGCGCCAGCGCGCCGAAGTAGGTGCGGTTGCCGGTATTGATGACGACCGCCGTGGCCGATCCGGAGACAACGTTGGTGCCCATGAACACGACGTTTTCCAGTTCGAGTGGATTGGCTGTGTCGCCGTTGCGCTGCAGGGCGAACTTCTCCACCGGTAGCGATTCACCCGTCATGGCCGCCTGGGCGACGAACAGGTCTTTCGCCACCAGTACGCGGCAGTCCGCCGGGATCATGTCGCCAGCCGAGAGGACGATCACGTCGCCGGGCACCAGCATGTTGATCGGCAGTTCAACGCGCTGCGCGGCCTTGACGTGCAGATGCACGCCGAAGTACTGCTCGGCGATGGGCTCCGCGTCTTCGGAGATGTCGCGGCGGATTACCGTGGCGGTGTTGCTCACCATCGCCTTCAGCGCTTCGGCCGCCTTGTTCGACTTGGCTTCCTGCCAGAAGCGCAGGGCAGTCGACAGCACGACCATTGAGCCGATCACCAGCGCCGCCTTCATGTCCTCGGTGAGGTACGAAATGATGGCCAGCAGCGTCAGCAGCAGGTTGAAGGGGTTGCGGAAGCAGTGCCACAGGTGCAGCCACCAGGGCAGCGGCTTCTCGTGCTCGACTTCGTTGGGGCCGACCCTCTCGCGGATCGTCTCGGCTTGCGCCTCGCTAAGTCCGTCGATGTGGCTGTCGACCTTACGGAGCAGGGCGTCGGCGTCCATCCGTGCGGCTTCGACGAGCGCGTTGGCCAGCACCGGCGGCATCTCCCGGCTGATCCCGGTACGCGAGAGCGTGTCCAGCAGCGCCAGCCGGCGGAAATGGTGGGCAAAATGGCGGGCATGGAGGAAGCCCGCGAAAAACTGCTTCAACAGGGTGAGTTTCATTTTCTTCTCCGTTGCGCCCGGCGCGTCTCACCCGTTGGGTCGGGCGGTCACTCGGGCGGCGGTTGATGAGGGTCGGGGTCGGTAGGCATAGTCTGGTGGGCGAGTGTTACAAAGGCGTCAAGGCCGGAATGGCTGGCGGACGCAACAAAAAAAGGCGGCGTGACCGCTGGGAGGCATTGATGAAACGCATGGTTTTCTCCTTTCGCTTGAAACAGGCGAAGGTCCTTCGCAGGCACTGGTTCGGCCGCAGGGCGCTTCGATGTGACGGGCGCGCGAACGGCTGCAACCTGCCGGCCGCGAGGGTCGGCAATGTCCGTGACCGTCCCCTGTCCCGCAGGAGAGGAACGATCGGTCAGTCTGTCGAGAAAGCATGGATGCGACCTTCCGGTCGCGTTGTGAATGCCGCCTCGCGTTTTCGGCGCGATGGCGGCGGGGGAAACCTGCGCGCTATCTTGCCGTGATCTCGCCGGCTACACGAACCGGCAATCTACTGTCACTCGAACAAGTGCCCACTCGGGGTCTCCGCAGTTATGAAAACGGGGCGGATTATACGTCCGGAGAACGACGATGGGTCAACGTCAATGGCGATCCGGACTGTTCGTCGCGCGGCACGTCACGAGGGCGTGGCAGCATTGGTTCAACCTGACAATCTTGAGGGTTCCGATCAGGTCGGTGGAAGAAGAAAAATTCCGGCGGTGCGCAATACTTCACATCTCCGTATTTTCAATGGCGCTAGGCTGAGCATGTCTGCAACCGGAGAAGTAGAAAATGCCCTCGCACAAGCGCGGAACGCTCGCCGTACTGGGTCTGTGTACATTCCTGTCTTTTGGCGCCGCCGCCGTTGGCCTCGGCGAGCTGCGTGTGACGAGTCCGCTGGGCGCACCCTTCCGCGCGGAGATTCCGGTGCAGAGTCCGTCATCTTCGACCAACGCAGGGTGTTTCCACCTGTCCACCAGTTCTCCCGACGCCATGGACGATACGCCCTGGCTTTCGGAAGCGCACATCGCCCTGGAGCCCGATCCGGCCCGGCTGGTCATCACTTCGCGGAGACCGGTGTTCGATCCCGTGGTCCAGTTGGCTATCTATACCGGCTGCGGTACGTATCTCACGCGCCATTATATCGCGCTGCTCTCGCCGGCGAAGGAGCATCCCCGTGACCTTCCTGTCGTCGCGCGTATCGCTGAAGGCCGCGAAAAGACGTCGCTTGAGCCGGCAAAGCCCGTTAACAAAGCGCCGCGCGCCGTTTCAAACGCTTCCAGGCGCGGCGGGCGCGTGGCCTTGCCGGGGGAAACGGCGGCCGATATGGCTCGTCGCCTGTTCCCGCATAATGCGACTGCGCAGCGGCATTTCGTGCGCCGGATGGTGGCGCTCAACCCGGAGTGGCTGACGTCCGTCGCCGGCGATGAGCCATTGCCCGAAGGTGTCGACCTGAAGTACCCGCAACCTCCTGCCGGCCAACCGGCTACCGCGCGCCCGGCGGGTCCGTCGAGTACGACCAGCGCAGATGCAAAATCAGTAAAAACACCGGAAAAGAAACCGGAGACGAGAACCGGCGACCGGCTGGTGCTTTCTCCCAGCGAGCCATTGCCCATGGAGGTGGCGTCCGTGCCGCCGACCGCAGGCGAGATCAACAAGCGAATCGGCGACTTGGAACGGCAAATCGACTCGATGCGCTCGCAGCTAAATGGACTGCGCGCCGAATTTCCAACGCCGCCTCCCGCCATCCAGACCTTGCTCGCGGAAATGGAAACCCGGCTTCTGGCGGTCGAACTGAACGTCGCGCGCATCAGCCTGGCGAATCTGTCCGCGGAGAAGCCGAAGGTTGCGACCGTCACTGCGGAGGCAGACGAGGCCAAGCTTGCAGGGGGTGAAAAGGCGGTGCCCGTGCCAGCGGCACCTCCGGAAGCGAAGGCCGCTCCGGCAGCGGCGCCGGCCTTGGCGGAAACGAAACCGGCACAGGGGTTCGACATCGGTGTTGTTCTCCTCGGCGTTTTCGGTCTTGGCGTGGGGTTGAGTGTTGTCCTGTTGCGGCAATCGAAACGGCGCACAGGCCATTCGCCAAGTGAGGAGAGCATTTCCAGCGTCATGGCCAAGGTTCGCGAAGCTACCGAAGAAGCGCCGGAACCGGTTCAACTCGCCCGCGGCGTCGTTGACCTCACGGATCCTCAGACAGTCCTCGAGATGCCTGATGACGCGGCAGGGAAATCCGGCTCGCCGAGCGTTTCCGGTGACATCGAGGAAATCGAGCAGCCGGTCGAGTTGGCCAACATCATGATCGTCTACGGGCAACTGCAGAGCGCGATCGAAGTGCTCAGGAATTTCGTCGAAGCGCACCCCAGGGAATCGCTCAGGAGTTCATTGCGCCTGCTCGAATTGTTCAAACAGGCTGACCTGCGTGACGACTTCGAAGCCCTGGCCGGTCAACTCCCCGCACGTTTCAACGTTGCGGCGCCGCATTGGGAAGGTGGGCAAATCCCCGCGGCAGAAACCGACCATGAGGCGGAAGATCGCGTGCAGGGACGTCCAGCTGACCTGATTGCCATGTTGCCGTCACATGTTCAAGGGCAGGTCGTTGGGCTTTGGGGAACACGTAGCTGCATTGACTTTCTGCGGCGGATCTTGCGCGATAACCGTGAAGGGACGCGCAAAGGGTTCAGTGTGGTGGAGACTCAGGCCATGTTGAGGCTGATGAAACTGGTGGAAAGCGACATTCGATGCGGCTAGGCTTTCCCCAAACGATAGCGAATTCCATCGCTGCGGTTCGGCATAGAAATCGGATATCGTAGGTTCAGAATGACGGCATGTGAGTTGGCCGCGCGATGTGAGTTGTGTCAGCGCTGGTGATGCCCATGATCGCCTGTACTCATGTCCGCGTTGCGTCGAAATTCAGCCCATCGCCGCTTGCAGCATGTCGATGAACGCGCGTGTTTTCGCCGGCATCAGCCGGCGCCCCGGGAATACCGCCCAAGCGGTGTGAGAGGGAGGACACCAGTCGGGCAAGACGCGGCGCAGTTCGCCGCTGCGTACCTTGGGTTGCGCGAAGTATTCCGGGACGGACGCAATGCCGACTCCTCCGATGGCCAGCCTGATCAGCAGTTCCGGGGAGTTCGCCGTGGCCGATCCGGGCGGCAGTCCGTGCCAGGTGTCGTTGCCTCGGCGCAGCGACCAGGCGAGGGGCTCGCCGTTGCGTCCAAGCAGGCGCAGGGATTTGTGCTGGTTCAGATCGTCTGGTTCGGCCGGGTCGCCGAATTCCGCCAGATACGACGGCGCGGCGTAGAGACCGCCCCGGAATTCGGCAATCCGCCGGGCGGCCAGCAGGGCGTCATCGGGAAGGTCGCCCATGCGGATGGCGATATCGAAGTTTTCCGACAAGAGATCGACGCGACGCGGCGACAGGTCGAGTTCCAGCGACACGGCAGGATGCAAGGCGATAAAAGCGGCGAGCATGTCGGTTAGCAGCAGGTTGGCGAAATCGCTTGGCATCGATACCCGCAGCCGCCCGCTCGGGCGCGCCTGACGGAATTCGGAGAGCGCCTTTACGGCATCGATTTCGGCGGCCACTTGCTGCGCGTGTTCCAGCAGTTGCTGGCCGAACTCGGTCAGCGTCAGGCGGCGGGTGGTACGCAGCATCAGCCGCTCGCCGAGGGCTTCCTCGAGTTGCGTGATCCGCCTTGATACCGTCGATTTCGGCAATCCCATGCGTTCGGCGGCGCGGCTGAAGCTGCTGGCTTCGGCGACACGGGCGTAGATCAGCAGGTCGTTGGGTTCGTATTGTTCCATGGGTGGAACAATGTTATCCGATATGAGGGATTCTCACACGGGTTTAGAACAAATACAGTGAGGCCATCGCAACCGTCATCCAAGGAGATACGCATGAACGTTCTGCAAATCAATGCCAGCGCCCGCCAAGGCGCGAATTCGACCCGCGTCGCAGATTCCCTCGTCGCTCGCCTGCAAGCTGCCAATCCCACCGCGCAGATCGTCGTGCGCGATCTGGCCGCGAATCCGCATCCGATCCTCGACGAAGCGACGCTCGGCGCTTTGTTTACCCCGGCCGACAAGCGCACCCCGGCGCAGGCTGCGCGCGTGGCGCTGGACGATGCGCTGATCGCCGAAGTGCAGGCGGCCGACGTGATCGTGCTCGGCGTGCCGATGTACAACCTCGGCGTCCCGGTGCAGTTGAAAAGCTGGATCGACGCGATCGCCCGAGCCGGCGTGACCTTCCGCTACACGGAGAAGGGTCCGGAAGGTTTGCTCAAGGGCAAGAAGGTCTACGTCGGCTTGGCGCGCGGCGGGCGTTACCGCGACACGCCGTTCGATACCCAGGTGCCATACCTGAAGACCGTGCTCGGTTTTCTCGGCATGACCGACGTGCATTTCGTCTATGCCGAAGGTCTGAATATGGGAGCCGAGGCGGCACGGCAAGGCTTCGCCGAAGCCGAGGCAGAGATCGCCGCGGCGATTGCCTGAACACTGAAAGGAGGATGCATCGTGAAACGAGTTCAAACGAGTGAACAGGTAAGCCGCTCGCGTTCCGTCGAGCGGCTGGTGGCCGGCAAGGCGACGTCGGACGGCGCCGGCGTGAAGCTCACCCGCGTGCTGACGCAAGGGTTGCAGCATCGGCTCGATCCCTTCCTGATGCTCGACGCTTTCGGCAGCGACAAGGCGGACGACTACATCGCCGGGTTTCCCGATCATCCGCATCGCGGCTTTGAAACCGTCACCTACATGATTGCCGGGCGGATGCGCCATCGCGACAGCGCCGGGCACGAGGGGTTGCTGGAGAATGGCGGCGTACAGTGGATGACGGCGGGGCGCGGCGTGATCCACTCCGAACTCCCCGAGCAGCAGGCCGGGGTGATGGAAGGCTTCCAGTTATGGCTGAACCTGCCCGCGCGCGACAAGATGTGCGCGCCGTGGTACCGCGATTTCGCCGCGGGCGACCTGCCGCGCTTCGTCACCGACGAGGGCGCGGAGGTGACGGTGATCGCCGGGGAAAGCCACGGTGTGGCCGGCGCGGTGACGCGCGAGGCGACGGAACCGCTGTATCTCGACATCCATCTGCCAGCCGGCAGCCGTTTCGCGCAGACCTTGCCAATCGGACACAACGCCTTCCTCTACGTGTATCGCGGCGAGGTTGAGGTTGCCGGCAACGCCATTCCTGTTCAACGCATGGCGATTCTGTCCAACGATGCGGACGCGGACGGGGTGGTGATCGAATCTGCGCGCGAATCGCGCGTCTTGCTGATTGCCGGACAACCTCTGAAAGAAGCGGTTGTCCAATATGGACCGTTCGTCATGAACAGCGAACAGGAAGTCTATCAGGCGCTCGCCGACTATCGCGACGGGCGGTTGGCCTGAGCCGGTGTGGACTCAAGTTGCTCGTGGCGCGCGTGGTTTTTTGGTGAAGGACGCGAAACATGAGCGAGAAAATCAAATCATTGCACACCAGGCTCGAGCGCGATTCGTTCGGACCGATCGAGGTTCCCGCGGATTGCCTGTGGGGCGCGCAGACCCAGCGCTCGCTCGAGTATTTCCGGATTTCGCACGAACGCATGCCGGACGAGCTGATCCACGCGTTGGCGCAGATCAAGCATGCCGCAGCGTCCGTCAATCGGGATCTCGGCCTGCTTCCCGCGGATCGGTCGGTTGCGATCATGGCCGCCGCCGACGAGGTGCTGAACGGCTGGCACCGAGAAGAATTTCCGCTGGCAGTGTGGCAGACGGGATCCGGAACTTAGACCAACATGAACGTGAACGAGGTGCTGGCTAATCGCGCGTCGGAACTTCTCGGCGGAGAGCGCGGCGCGAAGCGCCTGGTGCACGCCAACGACGAGGTCAATCTCGGACAGTCCTCGAACGACGTATTTCCAGCCGCGATGCACTATGCCGTGGCGCTCGGCCTTGCCCATGCCGTCCTGCCGGCCCTGGCCGGATTGCGTGCCGCGCTCGACGAGCGGGCCCAGGCCTTCGCGGGTATCGTCAAGATCGGCCGCACTCACCTGCAGGATGCGACGCCGCTGACGCTGGGGCAGGAGTTTTCCGGCTACGTGGCGCAACTCGACCACGCGCGGTCGGTGATCGATGCCGCGATGCCGGCCCTGTTCGAATTGGCCATCGGCGGCACCGCCGTGGGCACGGGGCTGAACACGCATCCCGAATTCGGCGGCCGGGTCGCGGCCGAACTGGCGCGGAGCAGCGGCCTGCCGTTCGTCGGCGCGCCCAACAAGTTCGCCGCGCTCGCCGCGCACGACGGCGTCGTGGCCGCGCATGGGGCGCTCAGGACGCTGGCCGTGGCGCTCATGAAGATGGCCAACGATATCCGCTGGCTGGCCTCGGGCCCGCGCTCGGGACTCGGCGAGATTCGCATTCCCGAGAACGAGCCCGGCAGCTCGATTATGCCGGGCAAGGTGAATCCCACGCAATGCGAGGCGCTGACCATGATCTGCGCGCAGGTCATGGGTAACGACGTGGCGGTTGGCATTGGCGGTGCGCTCGGCAATTTCGAGCTCAACGTGTTCAAGCCGCTGATCGTCCACAACGCCTTGCAGAGCATCCGCCTGCTCGCGGATGGCATGGCCAGCTTCGAGATGCACTGCGTGCGAGGTATCGAGGCCAACCGGGAACGCATCGACGAACTCCTGCAACGTTCACTGATGCTGGTGACGGCGCTCACTCCGCATATCGGCTACGACCGCGCCGCCGAGATCGCCAAACAGGCCCACCGTGATGGAACGACGCTGCGCGAGGCGGCCTTGGCGTCCGGCTACGTTCTGGAAGCCGATTTCGACCGCTGGGTGCGGCCGGAACAGATGGTGGGCGGCGGCATTCGCTAAACGACAGGATCAGCCGGAACATGTCGTTCCTCTGGTTGAGCCGATCAATATTGGCGGGCCATACACATCGGCCCTGGTCCGATCGGCAGAACATTGGTATCGCGCAATGACGCCATTGAATGCTGGTCAGAGCCCGAAAACCTTGTGCAGGAATGCGACTGTTGCTTGTCCGGCAGCGTCTCGCGCAGTCCTGTTTCCCCGCACGCTGGCCCCGGTTTCGCTGCAATTCTTGATAGCCTGCCGGAGGGCGTCTCCGCTCAGGCGCAGGCTGGTTGTGCGGTCATGGGTCGCCAGGGTGTCGATGTCGAGTTCCAGAGGACAGTCCGCGCGTGTGCGTTGCGCCCCCCGAATTGTGGTTCGGCGCTGATCGTCCATGTCGAACTTGTGATAGGCCCCCGGTAGCGTCAGGAATTCAACCGGCGTTCCTGATTCGCCAATCTGCTTTGCATAGACCTGGCAAGGGCCGATGGGCGTGTAGTCGTCGGCATCGCCGTGTATCCACAGCTGCGGAACCTTCGAGAAAACGCCGGGTTTGACGATCAGCCTAAACGCCCCGGAACAACCTCCCGAATATGCCTGGATATGCGCTGCGAACCGCAGGTCGTCCGGCAACTGCTGGGCCGCAATGATGCGTTCGACGGCGGTGCGCCACGAGGCAATGCCCCCGCGCGAGAAGCCCATGATGGCGATGCGTTTGGCGTCGATCCTCGGGTGTGAAGCAAGCAACCTGAGAGCGGAGAACGCGTCGGCGACATCCGCGGCAAAAGGTACTTGGGATTGATCTTCGGCCGTGCTCTTGACGCCTCGTGGTCCAAAGCGATCGAGCGAAAACACCGCCACACCCTGCGCGTTGAGCAGCTTCGGCCAGTAGTCGAGCATCGCGTCGTAAATGCCACCGGAACCATGCATCAAAACCAGTGCCGGAATCTTGCCGTTGCCCTGCGGCAGGAACAGATGCCCCACAATGTTTGCCGGGTCGGCGCTTGGCGCCGGTTTGACCAGTTCCGGCAAGGTCTTCGGACTGCTGCTCGCAAACGAATAGACCCCGCCCGGCGGTGCCGCCTTGAAATCCGTGACGGCCTCCTGCGCCGATGCATCGACAAAGGTCCGGATCATTGCGAGGACTACGAAGGCAATTTGCCAGCCAAACGACCTTGATTTGAGCATGTGATGATCCTCCCGGCGCTGTTGCCAAGATCTCGTAAGAGCAAGATTTGCTCCGACTGATTTAAATCCCGTGCGGGTCAATGGTCCCGAGACTCAAAATGACATGAGTGGGGCGAAAGTGTAAAGATGGCCGACATATTTTTAGGTGCTTCTTGCCGCCGTGCGGTTGGCGATCCGCAATGCCACGGTACGCCACTCGCGTACCTGGCGCCGCCAACGCGTTTTCCGCGTCCAGCCGTGGCAAAATCTGTTGCCTGTCACCTTTCCACGGATTGCTCCCCACCATGCGTCACAAGAAATCGCGAACTGAGAAAATCGACATCCGCGGTCTGCGCTACAACGTTCGGCACTGGGGGGCGGACGACGCGCCCGTCGTGTTCTTCCTGCACGGCTGGATGGATTGTTCGCCGACCTTCCAGTTTCTCGTCGATGCGCTCAAGCAAGAGTGGCACGTGATTGCCCCGGACTGGCGAGGTTACGGGGAGTCCGAGTGGTTGAACCGGCCCTACTGGTTTCCGGATTACTACGCCGACCTCGATTGTCTGCTCGCGCACTATTCGCCCGGCAAACCGGCGCGGATCGTGGGGCACAGCATGGGGGCGAACATTGCCGGGACGTATGCCGGCGTGCGGCCGCAAAAGGTCTCCCAACTGGTCATGCTCGATTTTCTCGGCCTCAAGCCGGCGATCGACGACGATTCACACCGCTTGCTCGGAAAATGGCTCAGGAATGTCGAGAATGGCCCGCCGGTGTCCCGCTACCCGAGTTGCGAGGGGTTTGCCAGTCGCCTGATGGAACTGAACCCGCGCTTGTCGGAGGATCGGGCGGCGTTTTTGTCCTGGCATGTCAGCCGGATCAATGCGGACACCACCGTAGAGATGGCCTGCGATCCGTGGCACCGGGTTCCTTCGCCGATGGTCTATCACATCGAGGATACCCTGGCCTGCTGGCGGCGCATCGAAGCACCCGTCAAGCTGCTGATTGCCGATCATGGATTCGTCGTGCGGCGCTTCGGCAACGAGCCGCAGGAATTACAGCGGCGTCTGGGCTGCTTCAGGAACCTGCAAACGGTGGACATCCCGGATTCCGGGCACAACGTCCAGCACGACCAGCCGGAGTTGGTGGCGGAGGCAGTCGAAGCGTTCCTGTCGCGCGAGTAACGGCATTCTACGGGCCGGTCAGTCCGGCGATGATCGGGCGACGGAAGACTTGCCAGGCGGGCAGCGCGGCGAACAGCGCACCGGCGAGCATCAAGCCGCCGAGCAGGATCAATTCCTCGGCGCCCAGGCTCGCCTGCATGGCGAAGCCGGTCTTGCCTTGTAGCCAGACCGAAAGCGCCGAGGCGGCGCCGACGCCGAGCAGCAGGCCGAGAATGGCGCCGGCGCCGATGAGCAGGGCGACCTCGGACCAAACCACGCAGAACACGTAAGCGCGCCCCGCGCCGATGGCGCGCAGCACGGCGAACTGCCTGCGGCGCGCGAGAAAGCCGACGAGCAGCGCCATCAGCACCGCGGCGACGACCAGCGCCTGCGTGGCGACCGCCAGCAGCGACATGAGGTCGCGCACGTTGCCGAGCATCAGGTACAGCTCGTTGAGCACTTCGGCGGGGAAGACTGCCGTGCTGTTCCCGGTGCGGAACTGGCCGCGCAGCGCGTAGGCGGATGCCACCGACTGCGGCTTCACCGCAATCGCCGGCACGCCGGGCAGGTTCGCGGGGTTCCACGGCGGACCGATGCGTTCGGCGCCTTCGTGACCGTCCAGCAGCCCGTGGACGGCCCACACGTCCTCGATTGGCACCAGCACGGCGGTGTCCCAGATCGTGTTCCGTGCCGGCAGGCGGCCGACGACGGTGTAGTGCGCCGCCGCGTGCGTCGCGTCGGGCTTTTTGTTGTCGTCATCGTCGTCGTGGTGATGCGCTTCGCCGTGGTGGCCGTGTTGCGGGCGGACTGTTGCGCCGATGGCGAGCGGCACCGCGGCACCGACGATCGCCTCGCCGCGCCGCTGGAAAACGCGGCCTTCGCTTGGCGCGAGTCTGCCGCCGCGCAAGGCGAAATTGGCCGTGGTGCCGACGATCGGATGCCCCTGCCAGTGGTCGCCGAACGCGATCGGCGCGGCGTAAGCGACTCCCGGCGACTGGGTGGCCTTCGCCAGCACGGCGCCGTCGATGAGCGGCACGGCCTGCGGCTGCAGGTACACGGTGCTCAACACGAGTTGCGTTGGGCTGCCGGGGGCGCCGATCAGCAGGTCGAAGTCGTCGGCAGCGCGCGCGCTGCCCTGGCGCAGGGCACGTTCCTGCGAGATCACGGCGATCCCGGTGGCGAGCGCCAGCGCGACGAGCAGGATGGTGACGAGCGCCAGCAGGCGGTTGCGGCGCAGGTCGGCGAAGACGATGGGGAAGGGGTTCATTGCAGCGCTCCGTCTTCGAGCGTCACGGCGCGGTCGAGGCGGTCGAGCAGTTCGTGGTCGTGCGAGACGACGATCAGCGTGGCGCCTCGCGAGCGGGCGAGGTCGACGAACAGGTCGCCGATGCGGGCGCGGTGGTCGGGGTCGAGGCTGGCGGTCGGTTCGTCGGCGATGACGATGCCCGGCTCGAACAGCAGGGCGCGGGCGAAGGCCACGCGCTGCCGCTCGCCGCGCGAGAGCAGGGCGACGTCGCGTTCGGGACAATCGATGCCGACGGCATCGAGCAGTTCGCGGGCGCGTCGGCGTGTTTCGTCCGCCGGACGCCAGCGGTCGAAATGCGCGGGCAGCAGCACGTTGTCGAGGGCCGCGAGGCTGTCGACGAGGTGGAAATCCTGGAAGACGAGGCCCAGGTTCCGGTGGCGCCAGCGGTCGCGTTCGTCGGCGGGGAGCGCGCAGAGGTCGGTGTCGTCCCAGCGGACGGCGCCGGATTCGGGAACGGCGATGCCGGCGAGGCAATGGAACAGCGTCGTCTTGCCCGCGCCCGAGGGGCCGCGGATGCCGAGGCTGGCGCCGGCGGGGACGGTGAGTTCGGCGAATTCGAACAGGGCGTGCTGCTGGCCGGGAAAGCGCCAGCGCAGGTTTTCGGCGTGGAGTGTCTGGCCCATGATTACTTGACGATGTCGGCGTCGACGAGGCGCACCTGGCTGACGAAACCGCTTTGCGGATCGGTCCAGGAGCCGATTTCGAGCCGGCCTTCGACTTCGATGCGCTGCTGGAAATTCACAGGGGCCAGCGTCTTTCTGAGGTAGATCACGACGATGTCGATCGGCCACTCGGCGTCGGAGGAGCAGAAGGGGCAGACGGCTACCGGCTCGCGGGTGAGCACGAAGAACTTACTCTCGGGCTTCAACGGCGGCGCCATGAATCCGCGCATGCGCACCGCTTGCCCCTTGAGCGACAGCGCCCGGTCGGAATACTTGACGCCGAGCACGCCGATCGACTTGTACAGGCCGTCGAAGGTCAGCGACTCGGCGGCCCGGGCGAGGGCCGGGACGGCGAGCAGCGGCAGCGAGAGAAAAAGTCGCCGGGAGACCCCGAAGGTCTTCCCGGCGGACTGGGGGACTGCAGGAGCGGCCATTATTTCCCGGCGGCCTTTCCTTGCGGCGCGAGTGCCAGCGCCTCGGTGATGATGCGGAACAGCGCGGTGTTCTCCATCTGTCCGTGTACCTTCTCGGCGCCCGGCCCCATCGCCGTCAGCAGCACGTCGTCGCCGGTATGCACGCCCTGGTTGGCGGCACGCGATCCCTTGTTCGGCAGGTTGCCGACGCGCAGCACGGCGCCCGGGATGTCCTTGTGCTTCTCGTTGGCGACCATGATCCCTTCGGCGTTCTTGATCGCCGGCACGAACTCGCCGTCCATGTGCGGGGCGAAGGTCTCGTAGTAGTCGGGTGAGGAGCCGAAGGCCATGTACAGGCGGCGCGAGACGTCGACCTTGTTCGGGTAGCCGTCGGCGTCCGGCGCCGGGTAGTTCGGGAAGCCCGCGCCTTCGTAGACGCCGACCCGGTTGCGCAGTTCGCTCTCCTTCGACTCGTCATTCACGGTGCCAACCAGGCTCACCGAATGCGTGTGGTCCGCCGTGACCAGGATCAGCGTGTTGTTGCCGTTGGCCTTGGCCCATTCCTTGGCCTTGCGCACGGCGTTGTCGAGCATGATCGCGTCGTAGATCGCGCGTTCCTGGTCCATCGAGTGCGAGTACTTGTCGATGCGCGCCGATTCGACCATCAGCACGAAGCCGTTCTTGTTGCGCGACAGAATCTTGATCGCCGCTTCCATTTCCTCGACGACGTCGGGTTGGTCGGGGAACTTGGGCACCGAACCCTTTTTCAGGAACTTGAGGTCGAGCGCGCCATCGACGTTGCCGGTGTTGTACAGGCCGAGGATCTTCGTCGTCTTCGCATTGTCGGCGGCGGCAAACATCTCGGTCTTCGTCGTCGCCAGTGCGTAACCGGCCTGCTTGAACTGCTCGATGTAGTCGGTCTCGTCATTGCGCTTCGAGCCCGGCGTCGACTTGGGCAGGAAGTTCGGCGAGCCGCCGCCCATCATCACGTCGATCTTGCTGTCGTAGTACATCTTGACGATGTCGTTGAAGTCTGAACGGCGGCGCGTGTGCGCCACCATGGCGGCCGGCGTGGCGTCCTCGATCTCGGAATTGGTCACCGCGCCGACGGCCATGCCCCTGCGCTTGGCGATCGAGGCGATCGTTTCGACCTTCGGGTGATCCAGCGTGCTGGCCGCGCGCGAGCAATACACGCCCAGCGCATTGACGCAGGATTTGTGGCCGGTGGTGTAGGCGTGCGCGGCGTTGGCCGAGTCGGTGATGATCGAGTCGGTGCCGGCGGTGGAGAGGAGCGCCATGTACGGCATTTCGTCGACCGCCAGCTTGCCGTTGTATTTGCCCTCGACGAGACCCTTGGACAGAATGCGGGCCGCCGTGCGGTGGGCGATCGAGAAGCCGTCCCCGATGAACAGGATCACGTTCTTCGCGGCGCGCTTGGCCGGCGTGGCGTACACGTTCCACTTGACCGATTTCGTCGTCACGCCGTCGCTGGCGGTTACCGTGTAGGCGCCCGGCCTGGTGATCGATACGTCGCGCAACAGCAGGCTGGACACCTCCTTGCCGTCTTCGCGGGCGATCAGTTCTGCGGGCTTGCCGAGCACCTTGGCGTGGTCCTGGCCGTTGATTGTCACCGTCACCGTCGCCGGATCGACGATGCCGGGAAACTCGACCTTGAAGTCAAAATGGGAGCCGGACAGGATGTCCGCGCGGTCGATCGGGAAGATGGTCTGCGCGGCGGCGGGCAGCGCCAGAGTGGCGGCGACGAGTGCTGCGAACGGGGAAATCGCAAATTTCATCGGCTTTGTCCTCAGTTAGGAAAAGCCGTCACGCTACTCGTCAAAAGTTAAGTTTCTGTTACGGATCGCCGCCGCGAGCTATGAAAATCCCTTCCTCTTGACATGGCCGATGTGCTTCACGCGCGTGGTCCTCCGAGTTGAGGAGCGTAGTTAGGCGGGGTGATCAAGCGAATTTTCGGATCGTTCGGAGCGCGCTCACGAAATGCCTTCACTTCGTTGTGCAGCTTCGAGATCATTTCCGTTATCGCTTCGGAAAATCCTCGCGTTCGCGCTTCACGGGATATCTCGGAGAATCCGACCATCGTGGCGCTACCCTTGATGTTCGAGATACCCCCTGCGCGGATCAGCAAGCGCCGGCTTTTTATGTCGAATACCGACGTCTCGACGGCTGTCAGGATGTCGTATTTGTCGCCCTCGATCACGTAGGCTCCGATGCCCGTCCAGTAAAGGAACGACGATCCGGCAGCGCCTGCGTTTTGAACCTGGTCGAAGGAGATCAGGGCAATCACGTCGAGGTGAAGCATGCTGGCGATACGGTCCAGATTGGCGAAGCTCCCGCCAGATTCCAGATAGACCGACGGAACAGCAACGATTTCGCGGACGAACGGGTAGCCGGCAAACGCATCGCGGACCCTGGTGGCCAATTGGATGCGGTCGCTTTCGGGTAATCGGAATTGCGCGGGGGCGTTGTCCGGCACGAAAGCCACGCCGATCCGGAACGGGATGTGCAGTTCAGCTATGGCATCCGTCGCCTTTGGGACGTTGCCCGATGCCGGATAAAGGTACGAAAGAACGGACGCCACTTGCCTCTGCCGCGCACTGTCCTCCATCGAGGCACATCCAGCGAGTGTTAAGAGAAAAGTGGCGAGAAGGGTATAAATCCAGCGCATGGTCGTCTCCCGCAGTTTGCATTTATCTTCAGCGTAGGCGCGATTTGCCGGCTCGGCAAATTACATTCGGCAGTTGGGAAAAAGGCGGTTTCGGCTTTTCGGCCAGGCACGCCTCTTTCCCGATTGGATACGAGAAAACCGTGTAAAATCCGGCCCTTGTCTCTCCTCGCTACCCCAGGGCACCGATGCCGTCCAACGTTCCGAAATCCATCTTTTCCTACCGCAAGTACTGGGCCAAGCGCTTCGGCACGGCACCCTTCCTGCCGATGTCGCGCACCGAGATGGATGCGCTCGGCTGGGATTCGTGCGACGTGATCATCGTCTCGGGGGACGCCTACGTGGATCACCCGAGCTTCGCCATGGCGCTCATCGGGCGCTTGCTGGAAGCGCAGGGTTTCCGCGTCGGCATCATCGCCCAGCCGGACTGGCACTCGGCCGAGCCGTTCCGCACCCTCGGCAAGCCAAACCTGTTCTTCGGCGTTTCCGCCGGCAACATGGATTCGATGGTCAATCGCTATACCTCCGACCGCAAGATTCGCTCGGATGACGCCTACACACCGAACGGCGAGCCGAACAAACGGCCGGACCGCGCCGTAGTGGTCTATGCCCAGCGCTGCCGCGAGGCGTACCCCGACGTGAACGTGGTGATCGGCTCGATCGAGGCCAGCCTGCGCCGCATTGCGCATTACGACTACTGGTCGGACAAGGTGCGCCGTTCGGTGCTCCCCGACTCGAAGGCCGATCTCCTGATCTTCGGCAACGCCGAGCGCGCCATCGTGGCATTGGCGCACCGCCTGGCGGCCGGCGAGCCGATCGATCGCATCCGCGATTTGCGCGGCACGGGCTTCATGGCGCCGCATGGCTGGCTGCCTGGCGGCGACTGGGACGAGATCGATTCAACCGACGTCGATGCGCCGGGACCGCTGATCCGGCATGCGAATCCGTATGGCGATGAGCAGGCGGAAAACCACCAAGCCGCGGCGGGAGTGCAGCCGGTCCGCTTCCAGCCGATTGCCGCGCGCAAGCTCGACCGTGCGCGCACGGCGGTGCGGTTGCCGTCTTACGAGCAGGTCAAGGACGACCCGGTTCTCTACGCCCATGCCTCGCGCACCTTCCACCTGGAGTCGAATCCCGGCAATGCGCGCGCCCTGATCCAGGCCCACGGCGAGCGGGACGTGTGGCTCAATCCGCCGCCGATCCCTCTGTCCACGCCGGAAATGGACGGCGTCTTCGGACTGCCGTACCAGCGCAGGCCGCATCCGTCATATGGCGACGCCAAGATTCCGGCCTACGAGATGATCCGCTTCTCGATCAACATCATGCGTGGCTGTTTCGGCGGCTGCACCTTCTGCTCGATCACCGAGCACGAGGGGCGCATCATTCAGAGTCGCTCGGAGGAATCGATCCTGCAGGAGATCGAGGACATCCGCGACAAGACGCCCGGGTTCACCGGCGTCATCTCCGACCTCGGCGGACCGACGGCCAACATGTACCGCATAGCCTGCAAGGACAAGCGCATCGAAACCTCGTGCCGGCGCCTCTCCTGCGTATTTCCCGACGTCTGCGAGAACCTGAACACCGACCACGCGCCGCTCATCCAGATCTACCGCAAGGCACGGGCGATCAAGGGCGTGAAGCGCATCCTGATCGGCTCCGGCCTGCGCTACGACCTCGCCGTGC
Organism: Propionivibrio sp.; assembly: GCA_029975435.1. Taxonomy (GTDB): domain Bacteria; phylum Pseudomonadota; class Gammaproteobacteria; order Burkholderiales; family Rhodocyclaceae; genus Propionivibrio. The sequence continues at coordinate 18,967 of JARKPC010000058.1, forward strand.
GCTCGCCGGAATACATCAAGGAACTCGTTACCCACCACGTCGGCGGCTACCTGAAGATCGCGCCGGAGCATACCGAGGACGGGCCGCTCGCGCACATGATGAAGCCGGGCATCGGCACCTACGACAAATTCAAGCAGTTGTTTGACAAGTTCTCGAAGGAGGCGGGCAAGGAGCAGTACCTGATCCCGTACTTCATCGCCGCGCATCCGGGAACCACCGACCAAGATATGCTGGCGCTGGCGCTGTGGCTGAAGCGCAACGACTTTCGCCTAGACCAGGTGCAGACCTTCCTGCCGACGCCGATGGCCATCGCCACGGCGATGTATCACAGCGAGCGCAACCCGCTGAAGAAGGTCGGGCGCGGCTCGCCGCTCGTCGACACCGTGCGCGGCGGCCGGCAGCGCAAGCTGCACAAGGCCTTCCTGCGCTACCACGATCCCGAGAATTGGCCGCTGCTGCGCGAAACCCTGAAGCAGATGGGCCGCGCCGACCTGATCGGCAACGGCAAGAAACATCTGGTGCCGAGTTTTCAGCCGGCGGGAACGGGATTACGGCACAAGGAGTCGTCTGCCCGCAAGGCCTCGCCGGATGGGCGAATGCCAAAAAGTCCGCCGCAAAGGCGCAAAGAGACAAAGGTTGCGCTAAGAAGATCGAAGTGAATCCTGCGATGACAGGAGGCAACAAACACGGGTTTCTTCGCGCGATCGTTGCTCTTCCGAGCTGCTTTGCTCCTTCGCGGTAGACGTTTTGTCGTGCCGAGCGGCCCTGTCTGTGCTAGAATTGCCGCCTTTTTCAACGAGTTAGGCCTTCATGTCCCGTTCCGTACGCAACATCGCCATCATCGCCCACGTCGACCACGGCAAGACCACGCTTGTCGATAAGCTGCTGCAGCAGGCAGGCACCTTCGCGGCCCACCAGCACGTCGCCGAGCGCGTCATGGATTCGAACGACCTGGAAAAGGAGCGGGGCATCACGATCCTGGCCAAGAACCTGGCCGTCGATTACGAAGGTGTGCATATCAACATCGTGGATACACCCGGACACGCGGATTTCGGCGGCGAGGTGGAACGGGTGCTGGGCATGGTCGACGGAGTGTTGCTTCTGGTCGATGCCGTCGAGGGGCCGATGCCGCAGACGCGTTTCGTGACCAAGAAGGCGCTGGCGCTGGGGTTGAAGCCGATCGTGGTGGTCAACAAGATCGACCGCGACGGCGCGCGTCCGGACTGGGTGGTCGACCATACCTTCGATCTCTTCGACAAGCTTGGCGCGACGGACGAGCAGCTGGATTTTCCGGTGGTCTATGCCTCGGCCATCAACGGTTACGCGATGACCGACCTGAAAAATCCGGGTTCCGACATGCGCCCGATGTTCGAGGCCATTCTCAATCACGTTCCGCCGCCCCATGCCGACAACATCGACGGAACGCTGCAGTTGCAGATCGCCGCGCTCGATTATTCTTCCTATGTCGGCCGTATCGGCATTGGCCGAATCCAGCGCGGGCGCCTGAAGCCGGGGCAGCAGATCACGGTGATGTACGGCCAGCCGGATGCCGACGGCAATTTCGAGCACGGTGCGCCGAAGAATGCCAAGGTCAATCATGTGTTCGGTTTCCGCGGCATTGAACGGACGCCGATGGAGGAAGCAGTGGCCGGCGATATCGTGCTGGTGACGGGCATCGACGAGTTGTCTATCGGTTGCACGATCACCGATCCGAATGCGCCGGAAGCGCTGCCGATGCTCAAGATCGACGAGCCGACGCTGAATATGACCTTCATGGTCAACAACTCGCCCTACGCCGGCACCGAAGGCAAATTCGTCACCAGTCGCCAGATCCGCGAGCGCCTGCACAAGGAACTTCTGACCAACATGGCGCTGCGCGTCGAAGACACGAGCGATACCGATTCCTTCCTGGTCTCGGGGCGTGGCGAACTGCATCTGACCATCCTTCTGGAAACCATGCGCCGCGAAGGTTACGAGCTGGCGGTAGGCCGTCCGCGCGTGATCTTCAAGGAAATTGACGGCGTGCAATGCGAACCGTATGAAATGCTCACCCTGGACGTCGAGGAGTCGCACCAGGGCGGTGTCATGGAGGCGCTCGGTTACCGCAAGGGCGATCTGCAGGACATGGTTTCCGACGGCCGCGGACGTGTCCGTCTCGAGTACCGGGTTCCGGCACGCGGGCTGATCGGCTTCCAGGGCGAGTTCATGAACCTGACGCGCGGCACGGGCCTGATGAGCCATGTCTTCGACGACTATGCGCCGGTCAAGGGCGACATTCCGGGGCGCCGCAACGGGGTGTTGATCTCTGCCGAGCATGGCGAGGCGGTGGCCTACGCCCTGTGGAAACTGCAGGACCGTGGCCGCATGTTCTCGGTTCCGGGCGACCGGCTGTACGAGGGCATGGTCATCGGCATTCACTCGCGCGAGAACGATCTGGTGGTCAACCCGATCAAGGGCAAGCAACTGACCAATATCCGCGCGTCGGGAACTGACGAAGCGGTGCGCCTGACGCCGGCGGTCCAACTGACGCTGGAGAGCGCGGTCGAGTTCATCGACGACGACGAACTGGTTGAAATCACGCCCAAGAGCCTGCGCATCCGCAAGCGCTTCCTGAGCGAGCATGATCGCCGCCGCGCCATGCGCAGCGAGGGAAGCTGAACGTCAGGGCTTGAGCGCTACTCGCCGCCCCGGCACAGACCGGGGTCCGGTTCTTCTTCGCTCCCCGATTCCGGCATTTGCCGGAATTTTTTTGTCAATATAAAACATGGTGTTGCGTTGTTTTCCTAAAAAACTTCTAAAGAATTTTCCGCTTCGTCCGTTAAGTGACCTGGAATAAGTGAATGTCCTCGTGACTTTCGAAGGAGTTGGCAGGATGAACCGTAGCAACATGTCGCAACTACACTCGAACCGGCCGGCGTCGCGTCGCCTGCACCGCCGCTTCGCGCTGCCCATTGCGACTCGTCCCTGCCTTGTTGCTTCGCAACCGATGCCGGTGGCCGCACCCCAGACGCTGGTCAGCCTGTCGAGCCAGGTCGTCAAGGAGGCCGGCATGCTCGAACTGCTGGCAGCCGAAATGCGCATCGCCGAACTGGAAAAAGCGCTCGAAGAAGCCCGGAGCGTTGCGTTCGTCGATCCCCTGACGGGCGCCTTGAATCGTCGTGGCTTCGAAAAGGCGTACGAACGCGAGATGGCGCGGGCTCGGCGCAGCGGCAGCGGACTGGCGCTGGTCATGATCGATCTCGACGATTTCAAGCGGCTCAACGATCAATATGGTCATCTGGTCGGCGACAAGGCGCTGAAGCACCTGGTGAATGTGCTACAGGAATCGATGCGTCCGTCGGATGTGTTGTGCCGGTTCGGTGGAGAGGAATTCGTGCTGATGCTGCCGGACACGGCAGTTGATGACGCGTGCAAGGCCGTGCGGCGTTTTCTGGCGACGTTCTCCTCGCGCGCGATCCCCGATGTTGATCACTCCATGACGTTCAGCGCCGGCGTGGTTGGCCACGATTATTTCGAATCGCTCGACGAAGCGATCGAGCGCGCCGACGCCGCAACCTATGCCGCGAAACGCGCCGGCAAGAACCGGGTCGTGATCGGCTGAAATCCCCTGGCGATGGGCCGAGGGCAGGGCGTGTTAGACTGACGCCCTTTCGCTTGTTCATCGTTTCATTCTGCCGGCCCCGTCTATGCGCTACCTCTCGACCCGTGGCGATGCAACACAATCGCCAAAAAAGACCTTCACCGAAATCCTGTTAGGCGGCCTGGCGCCCGATGGGGGGTTGTATCTCCCTGAGGCCTATCCGCAGGTCACGCGGGCTGAACTGGATCAGTGGCGCGGGCTTTCATATGCCGAATTGGCGTTTGCCGTGCTCTCCAAGTTCATCGACGACATTCCGCAGGCTGACCTGAAAGCGATTGTCGACAAGACATATACCGCCGAAGTGTACTGTAATGGCCGCGATGCCTCGAAGGCCGGGGAGGTCACGCCGGTGCGCTGGCTGGAGCCCGGCTTCGGCCTGCTCGAACTGTCGAACGGCCCGACGCTGGCCTTCAAGGACATGGCCATGCAGCTGCTCGGCAACCTGTTCGAGTACGTGCTGGAGAAAAAGGGCGAGGAGATCAACATCCTCGGCGCGACCTCCGGCGATACGGGGTCGGCGGCCGAGTACGCCATGCGCGGAAAACACGGTATCCGCGTCTTCATGCTCTCGCCGCACGGGCGGATGAGCGATTTCCAGCGCGCGCAGATGTACTCGCTGCAGGAGGCCAATATCTTCAACATCGCCGTGCGCGGCATGTTCGACGATGCTCAGGACATCGTCAAGGCGGTGTCCAACGACCATGAGTTCAAGGCGCGCTACAAGATCGGCGCAGTCAACTCGATCAACTGGGCGCGCGTGGCGGCGCAGGTGGTGTATTACTTCAAGGGGTATTTCGCCGGGACACGATCAAACGATGAGAAGATCGCCTTTGCCGTGCCGTCCGGCAACTTCGGCAACATCTGCGCCGGGCACATCGCGCGCATGATGGGGCTTCCGATCGGTCGCCTGATCCTGGCGACGAATGAGAACGACGTGCTGGACGAGTTTTTCCGCACTGGCATCTATCGCCCCCGCGGCACGGCGGATACCTGGACGACGACCAGCCCGTCGATGGATATTTCCAAGGCGTCCAATTTCGAGCGCTTCGTTTTTGACTTGGTCGGCCGCGACCCCGCCGTGATCCGCGACCTGTGGAGCAAGGTCGACGCGGGCGGCAGCTTCGATCTTTCGGGCACGCCGTTCTTTGCCGATCTCCCTCGCTTCGGTTTCGTGTCGGGCAAGAGCACCCACGCCGACCGGCTGGCGACCATTCGCCGTACCTACGAGAGATTCGGGGTGATGGTCGACACGCATACTGCGGATGGCCTCAAGGTGGCGCAGGAGCATCATGCGCAGGATATGCCGACGCTGGTGCTCGAAACGGCGCTGCCCGCCAAGTTCGAGGAGACGATCGTCGAGGCGCTCGGGAGGAAGCCGAAGCGTCCGGCAGCGATGGAAGGTATCGAGCGGCTGCCGCAGCGCGTGGAAGTGATGGATGTCGATGCCGATGCCGTGAAACGCTTCATCGTGCAGCAGGTGGAAAACCCATAGCCGGTTTTTTTCCGGGCGCACCAACAGAAAAGGGCACCGCGGTGCCCTTTTTCATCAGGATGGATCGACTATTACAGATACAGAACGGCCGGGAAAACGGAGGCCGCGAGTACCAATACCAGCCATTCGAGATTATGCCGGGCGAGGAATCCGGTGAAGTGCAGGATCAGGATGGTTATGGCAACCACGTAGAACAGCGCGAACAGCATGAATTCCCCCTTCTTTTTTCTTGATGCAGCCGCCGAGTATCCGTAATGAATTTGTCTCAACGGCAATTATAGTGATTTCATTAGCCATCCAAGGTTGTTTTTTCGCTGGCTCTTACCCTTGGAAGCGCATTGAGAGGTCGAGTGCCCGCACGTCTTTGGTCAGACCGCCCACCGAAATCCGGTCAACGCCGGTTTCCGCGATGGCCCGTACCGTTTCGAGGCTGACGTTGCCGGAAGCCTCGAGAATGGCCCGCCCGGCGTTGAAGGCAACGGCCTCGCGCATCTGCTCGAGACTCATGTTGTCGAGCAGGACCATTTTGGCGCCGGCATCGAGTGCTTGCCCGAGTTCGTCGAGGTTTTCGACCTCGACCTGGATGAACTTGCAATGGCTGGCGCTGCCCGCCACTTTCTGTGCCGCCGCCACGGCGGCAGCGATGCTGCCCGCCGCCAGGATGTGGTTCTCCTTGACCAGGATGGCGTCGTAGAGGCCGATGCGGTGATTCCCGCCACCGCCGCACAGCACCGCATATTTCTGGGCGAGGCGCAGGCCGGGAAGAGTCTTGCGGGTGTCGACCACTTGCGCCTTGGTGCCGGCCACGGCGTCGGCATATTGGCGCGCCTTGGTGGCTACGCCGGAGAGAAGCTGCAGGAAATTGAGCGCGGTGCGCTCGCCGGTCAGCATGGAGCGTGCCGGCCCCGCGATCTCGCAGACGATCTGGTTGGGAGCAAGGCGCTCTCCGTCCTGCGTCCGCCAGGTGATCCTGATCGTGTCGTCGAGCTTCATGAAGCATCGCTCGAACCAAGCGGCACCGCACAGGACGGCGTTTTCGCGTGAAATGACGGTGGCTCGGGTGACTACGTCGGCCGGAACCAGTTGTGCGGTGAGATCGCCACTGCCGACATCCTCGGACAGTGCGGAGGTCACGTTGCGCTCAATTTCCGAGTCGGTGAGGTAATCGGGGAGTGGACGGACGCTTGTATTCATGGGAGTGGTGTGAGTGGTATCGGGAAAAGTGGAGGGGATATTTTATACCGGGTCCGTTCGGCCGTTTTTGTTCCCGGATCATCGATGCCGACGGGGCAGGAACTGGAAATTTCTTCGCTACGGGAGTTCATGACGGGTCAGTTGCTGGCCGTCCCAGGCCAGGTATTCGCCGCGATCCTCGTGCCAGTCGGATAGCACCCAGCGCTCGACGTGAATGCCGTCGACGATGTGGTCGTGTCGCGCCGGGCGATGGGTGTGGCCGTGGATCATGGTGGCGTAACCGTGATGCCGCAGGAAGTCGTCCGTGGCGGCCGGGTTCAGGTCCATTGTCTGCATCGGCTTTTCGCGTTTCGAGGCTTCGCTTTGCTCGCGCATTGCTGCGGCGATCGCCTTGCGTTCCGCAAGCGGCCTGCGCAGGAAAACGTCTTGCCAGTCCCTGTTGCGAACCTGCGTGCGGAATGTCTGGTACTCCGCATCGTCGATGCACAGCGCGTCGCCATGCGAGAGGACGAATTGCCAGGAAGGCAGGGAAAGCACGCAGGGGTCGGGCAGGAGCGTGGCGCCGGAACGTTCGGCGAAGTGTTCGCCAAGGAGGAAATCACGGTTGCCGTGCTGGACCGCGACGCCGGTCCCGCTGTCGGCCAACTGGCGCAGACCGGCGACAATTTCGCCGTTGAAACTGTCATCGGGGTCGTCGATCGAATCGTCGCCCGGCCAGGCTTCAAACAGGTCGCCGAGGATGAATATGCGTTCGGCAGAGCGGGCCTCATTCCCCAGATAGTCCAGGAATATTCGCGTTACACCGGGAGCACCCGGGGAGAGGTGCAGGTCCGAAAGGAAATGGATCACGGTTTGTTCGGACCTGACTACGGAGATCAGCAGATTTCCGCGCGCTCGATGATTACGTCATCCTTCGGAACGTCCTGGTGGAAACCGGAGTTGCCCGTCTTGACGCCCTTGATCTTGTCCACCACGTCGGTACCTTCGACAACCTTGCCGAAGACGCAGTAGCCCCAACCGTTGCCGTTCGGCGTCTTGAAATTGAGGAAATCATTGTCGGCGACGTTGATGAAGAATTGCGCCGTTGCCGAATGCGGGTCGGAGGTGCGTGCCATGGCGATGGTATAGGCGTTGTTCTTCAGGCCATTGTCGGCTTCGTTCTTGATCGGTGCCTTGCAGGGCTTCTGCTTCATGCCCGGTTCGAAACCGCCGCCCTGGATCATGAAACCGTCGATGATGCGGTGGAAGATGGTGTTGTCGTAGTGTCCCGCTTCGGCGTAGGCGAGGAAGTTCTTCGCGCTTTCCGGGGCCTTTTCGGCATCGAGTTCGAGGGCGATGACGCCGAAATTGGTGTGCAGCTTGATCATGGGATTTCCTTGCTATTTGTCGGAGAGAATCTTGACGGACTGGATGATGACCGGTTGGACCGGAACGTTCTGGTGCATGCCGCTGTTGCCGGTCGGCACCTTGGCGATCTTGTCGACGACTTCCATGCCCTGGACGACCTTGCCGAAAACGGCATAACCCCAGCCGTCGTGGCCCGGGTAGTCGAGCATCGTGTTGTCCTTGTGGTTGATGAAGAACTGCGCCGTGGCCGAATGCGGGTCGGGGCGACGCGCCATGGCAATGGTTCCGCGCTGGTTCTTCAGCCCGTTCTTGGCCTCGTTCTGAATCGGTGCGCCGGCCTTTTTCTCGCCCATGTCGGCGGTGAAACCGCCGCCCTGGATCATGAAGCCGTCGATCACGCGATGGAAGATGGTGCCGTCGTAGTATCCGTCCTTTGCATACTTGAGGAAGTTGCTGACAGTACCGGGGGCTTTCTCGGCGTTCAGTTCGATGACCATCTTGCCGGCGCTGGTCTGCATTTCAACGCTGGGGGCGGCCAGCGCAACGGTCGAGACAGTCAGCGCGGCAATCGCAATAAGAGACTTCATCAGGCGCTTCCTTCAAAAATGATCTTCCAGGCGCCGTCCTCGCGGATCCAGTACTGGCGCTTTTTCATCTGGTTGTTGAGGTTGTTGCTCTGGTAGTCCTGCTCAAAGGTGACGACGACCAGTTCATCCTTACCGGGATCCCGGAACATCGATACATTGGACAGCTTGACCTTGATCCATTCCTTGCTGCCATTGACCTGGCGTTTTTGCCGGGCGAACTGATCGAGATCCTGGTCCTTGGTCTTGAACTTCGCAGAGTAATGTTTTAGGTAGCGGTTCACGTCGCGGCTTTCCCAGTCGCTGCGCCATTCCTCGATCTTCTTGTTGAGCGCCGAGCGTTCATTCTTCCAGTCATCGAATGAAAGCCACTCGATCGAGTTGCTGATTATGACCGGCGTCAGCCCGATCTGCAGATTCTTGGCCAAGTCGTCCAGGTCGGTATTCGACAGCACGACGCAACCGTCCGAGGCCTTGGGCGGCCGTGAGAACGTATCCGACGGCGTGCCGTGTAGCCAGATGCCGTGGCCGTTGCGTCCCTGGCGCCTGTCCCATTCGTTCGGGTAGTTGATCGGAAAGGCCCCGGTACCATAGAAGTCGCCAACTTTTTTGGGGTTGAGGCTGGAAGTTACGTGATAGACCCCGGTTGGCGTCTTCTTGTCGCCTTCGCGCGTCTTGTCGGCGCCCAGCTTGCCGTGCGAGATGTAGTAATCCGCCACGAAGCGGGGGCGGCCGCCGGCGCTGGCGTCATTCCGGTACAGGTAGAGCCGCGATTTCTGCGTGTCGACGACGATGGCGTACTGCTGGTCCGGCTGCATCTGCAGCAGATAGCGGGGAACGTAATCGGTCGTGGCGGGACGGTTGCGGTACGCCTTGAGCCGGGCGACGATCTCGTCGCGCAGGTCGCTGACCGATTCGCGCGGGGCATTCTGCGCATTCCCAAAGGTGGCAAGCGGCATGCTGCGTGCAAGCAGAAGGTCACCCTTGATCAGGTGCGCAAGACGGAAATTCGGGTATTGCCGCAGCAGCGCTTCGGTCTTTTCGAGCGCTCCCTCCAGGCGGTTGTTTTCGATCTCGTCGAGGATGCGGGACAGTTGAGGCTCGGGGCCGGAATCCGAATACGTGGCGGGTGTCGTCGGACGGCTATTGGCGACAGCGGTTACGACCGATCCGGCGAGGCAAACGGCAATTAGGGTGAGCGGGATTGCGATCCGTCGCATCAGCCTACACGTTCCTGCTGGATGAGCCATTTGCTACCCGACTTGACGAAAACCAGGGTCTTGTTGGCCGAGGACTTGAGCGTCGCCGAGGTGTACTGCTGGCGGAAACGAACCGTCGCCGTATCTCCGGAAACGGATACCTTGATGTCGTCAGCCGTGACTATCAGCTTTCCCGGTTTGTCGATCCGCTGCTTGCGTTCCGTTTCCCAGTCCTTGCGCGCCATGCCGTTGGGAGTCTGGAAATTGCCGGCATAGAATGCCAGATAACCTTTCACGTCCTTGCGCGACCAGGCGCTTGCCCAATCCTGCACAAGCTTCGCAATTTCGGTCTCCGCAGCGTCGGCGGCGGATGTCCTGGAATCTGTTTCCTTGCTGCTTTCAGGTTTTGCCGATGCCGCAGCCTCCGGTGCCTTTTCAGCAGGCTTGACTGCCGGTGGCGGTGCAACCGGGGTAACGACTGCCATTTGTGCCGTTGGGGCACTGGGAGGTGGCGGCGTTGTCTTTGTCGGAGCTTCGGCTGCTGCGGTCTTTGCCGGTTCGTTTTCCGCCTTCGGCGTCGCTGCGGTGGGTTTGACGCCGGGTTTAACCGAAACGCTGATCAGTTCCTTGATCATCGACAGTTTTGTTTGCGTGGCCTTGTTCGACGAATCGAGCTGCAACGCCTTGTCATACGCCTGGCTGGCGAGCTTGGCATAGACGTCGCCGAGATTCTCGTGGGCGATGGAATAGCTCGGATGCGTGCGAATCGCCATCTCCAGCGCAGTGCGTGCCTTGTCGTACTGCTTTTGCTGGGCGTACAGAACGGCCAGGTTGTTGTACGGTTCGGGGAGTTCAGGGAAGTCCTCTGTCAGCCGGGTGAACACCGCAATGGCCTCGGCCGGACGGCCCAGTTCGGTCAGGATCAGCCCCTTCATGAAGCGGCCCTGGGCATCCTTGGGTTTCGACGCGATGTATTGATCGGCTTTTTCCAGTGCCTGCGGCATCTGCCCCTGTTTCATCAGGCGCTGGATGTCCGGGATTGTCTGCGCATTGGCGAAGGAAACCGAAGCGGCCAGCAGGAGCCCCAGTAGAATGGCTGAAAGGCGCGCCAGCGAAGGCTTTTGGGCGATTGGATGCATCGGTATGTTATACTTTTCGCGGTTGGTTAAAACCCGCTGATTTTAACAAGAAGCGCCCCGAAACCAAAGTATTCCTTCCTCGTGCTCTCTTTTGCTGCGGAGCCGATCACGCGAGCCAGAAAATGCTGAAAATCTACAATTCCCTGACCCGGGAAAAGCAGGACTTTGTTCCCATCGAACCCGGCAAGGTACGCATGTACGTGTGCGGGATGACCGTCTACGACTACTGCCATCTGGGACACGCCCGCGTCCTGGTCATTTTCGACATGGTGCAGCGCTGGCTGCGGGCCAGCGGATTCGATGTGACCTATGTGCGAAATATCACCGACATCGACGACAAGATCATCAAGCGCGCCCTGGAAAACAACGAGACGATCGGCGAACTGACCAACCGCTTCATCGGCTTCATGAATGAGGATTCCGCCGCCCTGGGCGTCGAGAAGCCGGATTTTGAGCCGCGTGCAACGGAGTATGTGCCGCAGATGCTCGGCCTGATCGGGCAACTCGAACAGAACGGATTGGCGTACCAGGCGGCCGATGGCGACGTCAATTTCTCGGTGCGCAAATTTCCCGGCTACGGCAAGCTCTCCGGCAAGTCGCTCGACGACCTGCGTGCCGGCGAGCGGGTCGATGTCGACCAGGCCAAGCAGGACCCGCTTGATTTCGTCCTGTGGAAACACGCCAAGGAAGGCGAGCCGTTCTGGGAATCGCCGTGGGGCAAGGGCCGGCCGGGCTGGCACATCGAGTGCTCGGCCATGAGTTCAGACATTCTCGGCAAGCAGTTCGACATCCACGGCGGCGGGCAGGATCTGCAGTTTCCGCACCACGAGAACGAGATCGCCCAGTCCGAGGGGGCGCACAACTGCCGTTTCGTCAATTACTGGATGCACAACGGCTTTGTGCGCGTCGACGACGAGAAAATGTCCAAGTCGCTCGGCAACTTCTTCACCATCCGCGAAGTGCTCAAGAAGTACGACGCCGAAGTGGTTCGCTTCTTCATCCTGCGCGCCCACTACCGCAGCCCGCTCAACTATTCCGACAAGCATCTCGACGATGCGCGTCAGGCCCTGTCCAGGCTGTACACAGCGCTGAAGGCGATTGAGGCGCCGGATATTCCGGTCGAGTGGAGCGAAGCGCACGCCCGGCGTTTCCGTGACGCGATGGAAGATGATTTCAACACGCCTGAAGCCTGCGCGGTCCTCTTCGACTTGGCCACAGAGGTCAATCGCAGCAAGTCGCCGAGTCTCGCCGGGCAACTGCGGGCGCTGGCCGGCTTGATGGGGCTGCTCAAGCGCGATCCGCAAGAATTCCTGCAGGCCACTCCCGCGGGTGAGCAAGGCGGCTCGGACCAGTATTCGGTGGAGAAGATCGAAGCCCTGATCGCCGCGCGCATCGCCGCCAAGAAAGCGAAGAATTTCGCGGAAGCCGACCGCATCCGCAGCGAACTGACCGCGGCCGGAATCGTGCTGGAGGACAGTGCCCAGGGGACGAGTTGGCGGCGGGCGTAGGCTTTCGACGAACCTGCATTGTTCAAGGGGCGGCTGGGATACTGTCGATTCCTTTTACAGTCCGGGCTTTTCGGCTTTCTGCTTCATATGACTTTGGTAATATAAACAAGATCTTTTTCTCTTTGGAATGAATCTTGCTAGTAACGTATGCCTACGCTATCGGAGGCAAGTGATATTAGGAGAAATCATGAGAAAAAATTCAACCCTGTGGAAAAGGACCTTCGTTAGCGTATTGTTGGCATGTGCGGCAGGTGGTTCGCAAGCTGCGCTTGCACCTTTCTCGGTTCTTCCGACACCAGAGAACAACCCCTATGCCAGTTACGGGGTATACCCTGATGCGACAGGTGTGCCGCGCCAAGCCATTATGATGAACGGTATCCCGATCGCAATAAAATACGACGATTTCTGGTCGTATTCGGCGAAGGTGCTTACGGCCATCCAGAGTGATACCAATCCAACCAACTTCATCCCGTCGGCTACTTACGGCACCTACAATTTCTCGGTCGGAACGGGCACTATCGCAGTCAATCTGGCGACCAATTCCGGGGGTGCGAAAAATGAAAACCCGAATGGTAGCGGAGTGAATTTCCAGGACCCGGTCGATCTTTCGAGTTCCAATACTGATAAGGGCTGGAAGGGGGTATGGGGTGGGCTTACACAGTCTTACACCGAGAATCCCGCAAGTAACCAGAGCTACAGCGATCCCGCTGCACAGCAGGGGGGTACGACGACCGTCGGCAACATGTTGACTTATCTGCACACGCTGAATCCTCTGGCGAGCATTCCGGTGATTTACGCGGACTATAACCAGACTGGTTCGGAAGATTCGTTGTGGGTTACCGCCAAGGTCGAGGTCTGGGATAGCACCATGACCACAAGAAAAGGCTTTTGGCAGTTGGATACACTCACCAACGATGTTTGGGATGAGGCGTCCCCGACATTTAATTATGCGACGATCAACTTTTACGGTTCTCAAGCCGCCTGTACCGCTGCCGGACCCTATGACCCGATAACTGGAAAGGGTTGCGCCGGTGTTACGACCAACGGTGATTCATACGTGGGACTTGACCATAATAAGGGGTCTGGAAAACCCGACTTCCTGATCTATTCTCCGGACATGGATCTGAACCAGTTCCTGGCATCTGATCTGTTTGTTTTCACTGCCAATATAGGTTGCTATGGAAATGTCGGCCCGTATGCGGGGACCGCTAATCTAGGATGCAATACCAACGGTGGCGAGGAGTTTGGAATTGTTGGCGCGATTGCGCCTCAGCAGGTTCCTGAGCCGGGGTCCTTGGCGTTGTTGGGATTGGGTTTTGGAGTGCTGGGTTGGACGGTACGTCGTCGCCGGAGTAACTGAGACGCCGGGCAGTGCAGAATATGAGAAGAGCCCGGATTTCCGGGCTCTTTTCTTTTCCTGGTCTCATTTGGTAGCAAGTGCAGGCTGTAGTATCAGCCCGCGAAGAACTCCTTAACCTTGTCCATCCAGGACTTGGCGCGGGGGTTGTGGCGTTCGGCGTCGCCGCTGCTCGACTCTTCCAGTTCGCGCAGCAGTTCCTTCTGGCGTTCGGTGAGGTTGACCGGGGTCTCGACGACCACGTGGCACAGCAGGTCGCCGTGGGCGTGGCTGCGTACGCCCTTGATGCCCTTGCCGCGCAGGCGGAAGATCTTTCCTGACTGGGTTTCTTCCGGGATCCTGAGTTTTGCTGCGCCGTCCAGCGTCGGGATTTCGATCTCGCCGCCGAGGGCCGCCGTGGTGAAGCTGATCGGCATTTCGCAGTGCAGGTCGTTCTGCTCGCGCTGGAAAACAGCATGCGCCTTGAGGTGGATCTGCACGTACAGGTCGCCTGACGGACCGCCGTTGATGCCGTGCTCGCCCTCGCCGGAGAGACGGATGCGATCACCCTCGTCAACTCCGGCCGGAATCTTCACCGCTAGTGTCTTGTGCTGCTTGACGCGGCCTGCGCCCTGGCAGCTACCGCAAGGTTCAGCGATAAACTTGCCAGTGCCGTGACACTTCGGGCAGGTTTGCTGGATCGAGAAGAAGCCTTGTTGCAACCGCACCTGGCCGCTGCCCTGGCAAGTCGGGCAGGTCTTCGGCTGGGTGCCGGACTTGGCGCCGCTGCCCTTGCAGGACTCGCAAACCTCCATGGTCGGGATGCGGATCTTGGTTTCCGTGCCGAAGGCCGCCTGCTCTAGCGTGATTTCCAGGTTGTAGCGCAGGTCCGCCCCGCGGTACACGTTGGAGCGTCCGCCGCGGGCGCCGCCACCGCCGCCGAAAATCTCATCGAAAATACCGCCGAATGCATCGGAGAAGCCGCCCGCGCCTCCGCCAAAACCGCCGAAGCCGCCGCCCATTCCGGCCTGAGGATCGACCCCCGCATGGCCGTATTGGTCGTAGGCTGCACGTTTTTGGGAGTCAGAAAGGATCTCGTAGGCTTCCTTGGCTTCCTTGAAATGTTCTTCCGCCTTGGGGTTGTCCGGATTGCGATCCGGGTGGTGCTTCATGGCCAGCTTGCGGTAGGCCTTCTTTATTTCATCGTCGGATGCGTCACGGTTGACGCCGAGAACGTCATAAAAGTCGCGTTTAGCCATGGGGAGGGATGCCGGGTGAGGTAATGCAGATGGGCGAGGGCGCGATTATACGCTCCTCGCCCGTGACAAGTGTCGAGGCTTACTTCTTGTCTTTGACTTCCGTGTACTCGGCGTCAACGACGTCGCCATCGTCCTTCTTGGCTTCGCCAGAGGGGCCGCCCGCTTCCGCGCCGGCGGCTCCAGCGGCGCCGGCTTCCGCCTGCTGCTTGGCGTACATCTTTTCGCCGAGTTTCTGGGCAGCGGCTCCGAGGGCTTCGCTCTTGGCTTTGATGGCTTCAAGGTCGTTGCCGCGATGAGCTTCTTCGGCTTCCTTGATGGCCGCTTCGATCTTGCCCTTTTCTTCGTCCGAAAGTTCCTTGCCGTACTCGGTCATCGACTTCTTGACCATATGAATCATGCTGTCGCACTGGTTGCGGGCGTCAGCCAGTTCGTGCGCCTTCTTGTCTTCCTCGGCGTGCAACTCGGCGTCCTGCACCATGCGCTGGACTTCTTCCTCGGACAGACCCGACGAAGCCTGGATCTTGATCTTGTTTTCCTTGCCGGTGGCCTTGTCCTTGGCCGAGACGTGCAGGATGCCGTTGGCGTCGATGTCGAAGGTGACCTCGATTTGCGGCATGCCGCGCGGGGCCGGCGGGATGTCGGAGAGGTTGAACTGGCCGAGGCTCTTGTTGCCGGAGGCCATTTCCCGCTCGCCCTGCAGCACGTGGATGGTCACGGCCGACTGGTTGTCGTCGGCGGTCGAGAAGACCTGCGACGCCTTGGTCGGGATCGTGGTGTTCTTCTTGATCAGCTTGGTCATCACGCCACCGAGGGTTTCGATGCCCAGCGAGAGCGGGGTGACGTCAAGCAGCAGCACGTCCTTGACTTCGCCCTGCAGCACGCCGCCCTGGATCGCGGCGCCAACGGCGACGGCTTCATCGGGGTTGACGTCCTTGCGCGGTTCCTTGCCGAAGAATTCCTTGACCGTGTCCTGCACCTTCGGCATGCGGGTCATGCCGCCGACGAGGATCACGTCGTCGATGTCGGACAGCTTGCAGCCGGCGTCCTTCATGGCGGTGCGGCAGGGCTCGACGGTGCGCGCGATGAGTTCCTCGACCAGCGACTCGAACTTGGCGCGGGTGATCTTCATCGCCAGGTGTTTCGGGCCGGACGCGTCAGCGGTGATGTACGGCAGGTTGATTTCGGTCTGCTGGCTCGACGAGAGCTCGATCTTGGCTTTCTCTGCGGCGTCCTTCAGGCGCTGCAGCGCGAGGACGTCGGACTTCAGGTTGACGCCGGACTCTTTCTTGAATTCTTCGATGACGTAGTCGATCAGGCGCTGGTCGAAGTCCTCGCCGCCGAGGAAGGTGTCGCCGTTGGTCGACAGCACTTCGAACTGGTGTTCGCCGTCGATCTCGGCGATTTCGATGATCGAGATGTCGAAGGTGCCGCCGCCGAGGTCATAAACGGCGATTTTCTTGTCGCCCTGCTTTTTGTCCATGCCGAAGGCCAATGCGGCCGCGGTTGGCTCGTTGATGATGCGCTTCACTTCCAGCCCGGCGATGCGCCCGGCGTCCTTGGTGGCCTGGCGCTGGCTGTCGTTGAAGTAGGCGGGCACGGTGATGACGGCTTCGGTGACTTCCTCGCCGAGGTAGTCTTCGGCAGTCTTCTTCATCTTGCGCAGCACCTCGGCGGACACCTGCGGCGGCGCGATCTTGCTGCCGCGCGCCTCGACCCAGGCGTCGCCGTTGTCGGCCTTGAGAATCTTGAAGGGCATCAGCGAAATGTCCTTCTGTACTTCCTTTTCCTCGAAGCGGCGGCCGATCAGGCGCTTGACCGCGAACAGGGTGGTGTGCGGGTTGGTCACGGCCTGGCGCTTGGCCGGCGCGCCGCAGAGGATCTCGCCGTCGTTGGTGTAGGCGACGATCGACGGCGTCGTGCGCGCGCCTTCCGAGTTTTCGATGACTTTAGGTTTTCCGCCTTCCATGACGGCGACGCAGGAGTTGGTCGTGCCGAGGTCGATGCCGATGATTTTGCCCATGTCAGAATCCTTTATTTATTGGTGAATACCGAGAATTGTCGGGTTGAGCCCTAGTTGGGGTTCGTTGATTTCTTTTCAAGCCTTGGGTTTGGCAACGATGACCAAGGCCGGACGCAGCACGCGTTCGGCGATCAGGTAGCCCTTCTGCAGTACGGAAACGACGGTGTTGGCTTCCTGTTCGGATTCGAGCATGCTGATCGCCTGGTGGAAATTCGGGTCGAACTTCTCGCCGACCGGATTGTTTTCCTTGAGGGCGGATTTTTCAAAGGCGGCCACCAGTTGCTTGAGCGTTAGGTCGGTGCCGGATTTCAGGCTCTCTACGCTGGGATTGTCCGCGGCGAGCGCGGCCTCCAGGCTGTCCTTGACGGCGAGCAGCTCGCCGGCGAAGCGCTCGATGGCGAATTTCGAAGCCTTGGCGATGTCTTCCTGCGCGCGGCGGCGGATATTTTCAGTCTCCGCCTTGGCGCGCAACCAGGCATCGTGATGTTCCTCGGCCTTCAGCTCGGCTTGGCGGATCATCTCTTCGAGGCTGGGGGTGCTGTCAAGCACCTCATTCTGGGCGGGGGGCGAGACGGTTTCGGCCGCGGCGCTAGGTGTCGTGTCTTTTTCAAGTTCTTGCATGGTTGAAGGTCTCCGGGAAAACCCGGACTAACTGGGGGCGAAATCCGCCATTTCAAGCTTTTTTTTTCATGTTTGTTTGAACGGGTTACTATATTGTGCTGCGCGGTTCGCGAAATGGCGTTGTTTCGGCACTTGGCCCGGATTGGTGACAGTAGCGGCATGGAAAAAATCGGCAAATACGAAATCATTCGCACGCTGGGGAAGGGCGCGACGGCAGTCGTCTATCTGGCGCGCGATCCGGACAGCGGGCTGGAAGTGGCGGTCAAGCTGATCCGTTTTGGCGAGGACAACGCCGCCATGTCCCGCCGCTTGCGCAAGCTGTTCCAGATCGAAGGGTCGGTCGGCCGGCGCCTCGATCATCCGAACATCGTCAAGATCTACGACGCACAGATCGAATCCGACCAGGCCTATATCGTCATGGAGTACATCCAAGGCAAGGCGCTGGATTACCACTGTGCGATCAATCGCCTGCTGCCGATGCACCGGGCCATCGGCATCATCTTCAAGTGCTGTCTGGCGCTCGATCACGCTTTCCGGCAAGGAGTGGTGCACCGCGACATCAAACCGGCCAACATCCTGATCGACGCCGAGGACAATCCGAAAATCACCGATTTCGGCTTGGCGCTCAATCTGCACAAGGATATGGACCGGGATTCGACGTTCATCATGGGGGTTGGCTCCCCGGCATACATGTCACCCGAGCAGGTCAAGAACTACCCCCTGAACCAAAAGACCGATCTGTACTCGCTCGGGGTCGTGCTTTTCCAGTTGCTGACCGGGCGCCTGCCTTTTCGGGCCAATAACCAGGGGGCGTTGATCTACAAGATCGTCAACATGGAAACGCCGTCCGTGTGCGATCTCAATCCGAATCTCCCGGCGGGTCTGGACCCCATCCTGAAAAAGGCGATGGAAAAGGATCTCTATAACCGCTACCGCAACGGGGCGGAATTCGCCAAGGATCTTTCGACTGTCCGCTACCAGATGTACGACGAGAGCGAGACGCAGCAGGATACGAAGCATTTCGAAATGCTGCGCAGCCTGGAGTTTTTCAAGGAATTCGAGGACATCGAGCTGTGGGAAGTGCTGCGCATCAGCGTCTGGCGCGAGGTGTCGGACAAGGTGGCGCTGATCCGGGAAGGGGACAACAACCGCATCTTCGGCGTGATCGTCAATGGTTTCGTCGAAGTGTCGATCGAGGGCAAGGCGTTGTGCCGCCTCGGATCCGGTGAAGTGGTCGGCGAGATGACCTACCTGCATCCGAGCGACACCAAGCGGTCGGCCAGCGTGGTGACGCTCGAGCCGACGCTTTTCCTCGAAATCAACAGCGCCGCCCTCGATCTCTCCTCGGATGAACTGCTCGAACGCTTCCGCAAGACCCTGATTGCCAAGGTGCTGTCGCGCATGCGCGGGGCCAACAAGGCGCTGGCGAAGTCGGGGCTGCCGGCGGTGCAAGGCAGGGGACTGGCCTGCGACCTGGAATTGGCGCCGCCTTGATGGTTCGAGACAATTAATGAAGGCGGGCTCGGCGAAAACCGGGGCAATATCGTTTACCATCGCGCCCTTTGCTTGGCCACGCTGTTCCCGTGACGCCTCCCGCACCTGATTCTCCATCCGCCGTTCTGCACGACGTCTTCGGCTACAGCGCCTTTCGCGGCGCGCAAGCGGAGATCGTCGACCATTTGATTGCGGGCGGCGACGCGCTGGTGCTGATGCCGACGGGCGGCGGCAAGAGCCTTTGCTACCAGATTCCGGCCATTGCGCGGCATCGAGCCGGGCGTGGCGTCGCGGTGGTCGTCAGTCCGCTGATCGCGCTGATGCACGATCAGGTTGGAGCACTGGAGGAAGCCGGTGTGCATGCCGCCTTCCTAAATTCCACGCTGACGCTCGACGAGGTGCAGCGCGTCGAGCGCGAGATGATGAGCGGCCGGCTGGTCATGCTCTACGTCGCGCCGGAACGCCTGACCACGCCGCGCATGCTGGCGCAGCTCGATTCCCTGCAGGAGCGTGGGCTGCTGAGCCTGTTCGCCATCGACGAGGCGCACTGCGTTAGCCAGTGGGGGCACGACTTCCGCGAAGACTATCTGGCGCTCAACGTGCTGCACGAGCGCTATCCGGGCGTGCCGCGCATCGCACTGACGGCCACGGCGGATGCGCTGACGCGTGCCGACATCATCGAGCGCCTGGACCTTGGCGATGCCCGAGTATTCGTCAGCAGCTTCGACCGGCCGAACATCCGCTATGTGATCGTCGAAAAAGGCGACACGCGCCGGCAACTGCTCGACTTTCTCCGCGAGGAACACGCCGGCGACGCGGGCATCGTCTACTGCCTGTCGCGCAAGAAGGTCGAGGAGACCGCGGCCTGGCTCTCCGCCGCCGGGATTCCCGCCTTGCCGTACCACGCCGGAATGGATGCGGCGCGGCGGCGCGAACATCAGGATCGCTTCCTGCGCGAGGACGGCATCGTGATGGTGGCCACCATCGCCTTCGGCATGGGCATCGACAAGCCCGACGTGCGCTTCGTCGCCCACCTCGACCTGCCGAAGAATATCGAGAGCTACTACCAGGAGACCGGCCGGGCGGGGCGCGACGGCCTGCCCGCGGATGCGTGGATGGCCTATGGACTCGCCGACGTGGTCAACCAGCGCCGCATGATCGACGAGAGCCCGGCCGACGAAGCCTTCAAGCGCAGCCAGCGCGGCAAGCTCGACGCGCTGCTCACGCTCGCCGAAGCGCACGACTGCCGGCGCAAGCGCCTGCTCGGCTATTTCGGCGAAGAGAGCGCGGCCTGCGTCGCGCAGCAGAATGTCTGCGACAACTGCCTGCACCCACCGCGGACCTGCGATGCGACCGAGGCGGCGCGCAAGGCACTCTCCTGCGTGTACCGGTTCCATCAGAGCGGCGGCCAGCGTTTCGGCGTCGCGCACCTCATCGACGTGCTGCGCGGCAAGGTGACGGACAAAGTCACGCAATACGGCCATCAGCGCCTGACCACTTTCGGCATTGGCGCCGATTTTTCCGAGGCGCAATGGCGTGCGGTCGTGCGCCAGTTGATCGCGCTCGGCCACCTGCACGTCGAGGGCGAGTTCAGTACGCTCGAACTGACTGAAACTGCTCGCCCGGTCCTGCGCGGCGAGGTGCAACTGTTCCTGCGTGAAGCGGCACGGCCGGCAGGAAAGGCAAAACGTCTCGCCGAACCGCGTGGCAAGGCGAAGCGCACGGCGCTGTCGCTGGACGACGAGGAACTGGCGCGTTTCGAGGCGCTCAAGGCGTGGCGCGCCGACGTTGCCAGCGAACACAACCTGCCGGCCTACGTCGTTTTCCACGACGCGACGCTTGTCGAGATGGCCAAGGAGGTGCCGGACACGCTGGACGCGCTGGCCGAAATCGGCGGCGTCGGCGCGAAGAAGCTGGAAGCCTACGGGCGGGAGATCCTGCGGGTGTTGAACGGCTGAATCACACCGTCAGGTCGATCTGCTGCACGCTGCCGACCCCGCCGTTCTCCTTCAGGTAGATGCCGGTGCTGCGTATCTGGCCCTGCAGTGCGTTGGCCGCATCCTTGACGTCGAACGGCGTCAAGGTACGGGCCAGGCTGATGGCACCGACGTTGCTGTCCTTGAGCGATTGCAGGGAGTCCTTGCCCGAAGCATCCTTGGTCCAAACCGACAGTTGGGCGTATGCCGCGTCGTTCTCGTCGATCCAGCCGTTCCTGTCGGAATCGAGTTCCGCCAATTCGGCAAACCCGTCCCCGGCTTTGGTGCCGAATAGTTCCGAACCGTTGTTGATCATGCCGTCGCCGTTGCGGTCGAAGGCCAGAAAACCGCTGCCGCCTGTCACAAAATTGATTTGCTCGTCGGCGTTTCCGTCGGAATTGAGATCGAAGGCGAAACGTTGATTGGTCAGTTGCGCAGCGTTACCGGAGAAGTTGATCACCAGCGGGTCGCTCTTCTGGCGTGCATCGCCGAGGCGCAGGCTGACGTCGGTTTCAGCGCGGTAGCTGCGTGCCATGAATAGCGACAGATTGAAGCTGATTTCGCGGCCGTCCTCCGTCTTTACCACGCCGCTGGCTTGAAACGCCGTTTGCTCGACCTCGGAAAAAGACTCGTGATAGTCGTATTCGACACCGAAACCGGCGCGCTGCGGTTGTGCCGTCCCAGCGCCGACTGGAGCCTGCACCGACTTTCCGGCATCGTGGTGGAGTTTTCTGGCGTCGAAGACTTTGACGTCCTCGCCGGTCAACAAGACCAGGAGCCTGCGGATGAGGCTCAGGGCCGGATCGTTTTCCGCCGCCTCCAGACTGTCCTCGACGGCCGCGGTTTCGCCACCCTGCGTGGCCCGGCCTGCATCGGAAATCTCTACATGCTCGGTCGGGTTGCGGACCAGTCCCCGCGCGTTACCGTTGCGCTCGAAATCCGGCCGGCGATTACCTGACCACATGCGCAGGGATTCCGATTTTTCATGGTGCTGCAATTCGGTATGGCTGGATTCCAGTTGAAGGGACGAACTGGCGATTTTCATGGCGACCTCCGCTTCCGGCGGTGAAACTGGGTAAAGACATAACGGAAGAAGAGAGGGAACTCTTGAGCGAAAACTCTTGGTCTTTTTATTACCCGATTGGCCAACCCTGTAGGTGCTGCAGCACGAGTCGTTCCAGCGCGCGAATCCAGTCGTCGCGTTCGTTCAGGCAGGGGATGTAGAAAAACTCCTTGCCACCCGCCGTCAGGAAGGTCGATTTGCCTTCCATGGCGATTTCTTCGAGCGTTTCCAGGCAATCGGCCGGGAAGCCGGGGCACAGGATGTCGACGCGCTGCAGCCTTATCTTGCCCAGTTGTTCGAGCGTGGCCGCCGTGTAGGGTTGCAGCCATTCGGCCGGGCCGAAGCGCGACTGGAAACAGATGCTGTACCGGGTTTCTTCGAGATTCAGTTCCTTGGCCAGCAGTCGCCCGGTGGCTAGGCATTCGTCGCGGTACGGGTCGCCCTGGTTGACCGATCGGGTCGGAATTCCGTGGAAGCTCATGACCAGCTGGTACGCGGTACCGGGCTGTCCGTGCGTCATCCAGTGCTGGCGGACACTCGCGGCGAGCGCCTGGATGTAGTCCGGGTTATCGGGAAAGCTGCGCACCGTGCGCAGTTCCGGCTGGTTGCGCAAGTTTCCAGCCCAGGCAAATGCGGCGTCGAAGGCG
Source organism: Propionivibrio sp. (assembly GCA_029975435.1). Classification (GTDB taxonomy): domain Bacteria; phylum Pseudomonadota; class Gammaproteobacteria; order Burkholderiales; family Rhodocyclaceae; genus Propionivibrio. The sequence goes on from JARKPC010000058.1 coordinate 41,486, forward strand.
GTGGCCGTTGTGCTCGAGGAATACTGCGGGTAAAGCGGCAGCAGCAGGATGCGTGTGAACCCTTCGGCCTTGAGCCGGGTCAGGGTGGCGGGAATCGACGGTTGCCCGTAGCGCATCGCGTAATCCACGTGGACAGCATGCCCGGACTGGCCGAGGAAGCCGCGCAGCAGTTTGGCCTGCTTCTCGGTGTGCGTCTTCAGCGGCGAGCCTTCCGGCGTCCAGATCGCAGCGTATTTTTCGGCGGATTTCTTCGGTCGCACGTTGAGAATCACGCCGTTGAGGATCAGCCACCAGACGGCACGAGGAATCTCCACGACTCGCGGATCAGACAGAAATTCCCTGAGATAGCGGCGGACGGCCGGGGCGGTTGGCGCGTCTGGGGTGCCGAGATTGATCAACAGTACCGCCGTCTTGCCTGTCTGTCCCTCGCGATACTCGGGTTCGGGCATCAGGCGCGGCATCAGGAATTGGCCTGGTAGGTCAATGCCGAGGAAAGCAGCCGGGCCGTGATGTCGACGATCGGAATAACCCTCTCGTAAGCCATGCGAGTCGGACCAATCACGCCGACGGAGCCGACGATCTGTCCGTCAACCTCGTAGGGCGCGGTGATCACGCTGCATTCGTCGAGCGGAGCCAGCCCGGATTCGCCGCCGATGAAGATCTGGATGCCGTCGGCGCGATGCGACACGTCCAGCAGTTGCATGAGCGCCGTGCGTTGTTCGAAGAGGTCGAAAAGTTCGCGCAGGCGCTTCATGTTCGAGGACAGTTCCTCAACCTCCAGCAGGTTGCGTTCGCCGGAGATGACGTACTGGTCGTCGGTCCGGTTCATCGCCTCGTCTCCGGCGGCCAGCGCAGCGGCCATGAGATTCTGCAGGTCGCCGCGCAACTTGAGCAGGTCTTCCTTGACGCGGTTGCGGATCTGCTCGAAGTCGTGTCCGGCAAAATACTGGTTGAGGTAGTTGGTGGCGACGACGAGTTCCGACGCGGAGTAGGGGCGTTCGGTGAACAGGATGCGGTTCTGCACGTCGCCGTCGGTGGTTACGAGGATCAGCAGGATGCGCTTTTCCGACAGGCTGACAAACTCCATCTGCCGGATGCGCTGCATCTTGCGCCGTGGAGAAAGCACGATGCCGGCGAAATGGGTCAGCCCGGAGAGCAGATGCGATGCGCTGCTGATCAATTCCTTCGGTTGCGAAGGATGCAGCCGGCCTTCGATGGCGTGGATTTTCTCGCTCTCCAACGGTTGCACGGTGAGCAGGCTGTCCACGAAGAAGCGATAGCCGCGCGGCGTCGGTATCCGGCCCGCCGAGGTATGCGGACTGGCGATGAAGCCCAGGTCTTCCAGGTCGGCCATTACGTTGCGCACAGTCGCTGCCGAGAGGTCCAGTCCGGAGAATTTCGACAACGCACGCGAACCGACCGGCTGGCCGTCCGCAATGTAGCGTTCGATCAGGGTCTTGAGCAGGGTCTTGGAGCGTTCATCGAGCATGGGGATGATTCTACAAAAGAAAACGAAGACTTATAAGACCACGGCGCATTCGTGTCGCAAAGCCTTGGCGGGAATTTTATGCGGACGGCAGCAAATGAATTTGTGGTTTAATTCAGTTCCATGAACGACAGCCCCTCTTCCTGTTCCTGCAGCAGCCTGTTTTCTCCGAAAACGATCGCGCTGATCGGAAAATACCAGAGCCGCGAAATTGCGGAGTCGTTGTTCCTTCTGGCCAGGAGCCTTCACGATCGCGGGATTGCGGTCTTGGTGGAAGAGGCGACGGCGAGTATTTCCAACGTCAATGTCGATCTTTGCCTCTGGACGCGCTGCGATTATGCCGCGATCGGTAAACAAGCCGATCTGGCGATCGTTCTCGGTGGCGACGGAACGATGCTCAATGCGGCGCGCCATCTGGCGGGCTATCGCGTGCCGATGGTCGGCGTCAACCAGGGGCGGCTGGGGTTCATGACCGACATTGCACGGGCTGACATGCTGACGTGCATTGATGACCTGCTGGCCGGAAAATTTACCGCGGAAAATCGCATGCTGCTGTCCGGCGAGATTACGCGCGATGGTCGGATTATTGCTTCCAACCTCGCGCTCAACGAGATCGTTGTGGATAAGGGGGCCATCGGCCGCCTGATTGACTTCGATCTGTATGTCGACGGAGAGTTTTTGTACAACCTGCGCTCGGACGGGTTGATCGTATCGACGCCGACCGGGTCGACGGCGTATTCGCTATCGGCCAATGGCCCGATTCTTCACCCCCAGGTAACTGGTATCGCGCTGGTGCCGTTGTGTCCGCATTCGCTGACCAACCGCCCGGTACTGGTCGGCGACCGTAACGAGATCGAAATTCGCATCGTGCGGGCCGACGATTCGCGGGTGCACTTCGACGGACAGGTTACCTTCGACCTGAAGCCGGGCGATGCGGTACGCATCCGGCGCTCGGAAGATTCCGTGTGCCTGCTCCACCCGCCCGGCTACAGCTATTTCGCCATGCTCCGCGAAAAGCTGCACTGGAGCCGGCAGCCCGTCACTTCCTGATCATGCTGCAGCGGCTGACGATTCGCGATTTTGTCCTGGTCGACCGTCTCGAACTGGAGTTCCAGACGGGGTTCGGGACACTGACCGGGGAAACCGGGGCGGGCAAATCGATCCTGGTGGATGCGTTGGCGTTCGTTCTTGGCGAGCGAGCGGATGCGGGCATGATCCGTGCCGGTAGCGAGCGGGCCGAAGTGGCCGCTGAATTCGGTTTGGCTGATACGCCTGCGGTCGCCGGTTGGCTCCGGGAACACGACATGGATGGTGATGACGGTTTGCTGCTGCGGCGTGTGCTCGATGCCAACGGCCGCTCGCGTGCCTATCTCAACGGATCGCCGGCGACCGTCCAGCAGTTGCGTGAAGTGGCCGAACTGCTCGTGGACATCCATGGCCAGCATGCACACCAGTCACTGCTACGGCCGGAGGCGCAACGCACGTTGCTCGATTCGCACGCCCGCCTGACCGATCTCGCCGCACAGGTGGCGGAGGCGTGGCGAAGCTGGAGGGATGCCAAATGCGCGCTGGAAGCGGCTTCGGAGGGAGTCGAGGCGTTGACCCAGGAACGCGAACAGCTCGAATGGCAGGTGCGAGAACTCGAAGCGCTGGGTTTCTCGGTCGCGGAGTGGGATGGCCTGAACATCGAGCACAAGCGGTTGGCGCATGCGGCCAGCCTGGTCGAGGGAGCGCGCTTTTCACTGGCCACACTGGGCGAGGACGATGCTTCATGCGAAAGCCAGCTCGATGCGGCATTGTCGCGGCTGGATGCTCTGGCCGGTTTCGATCCCGCGCTGGAGGAAATCACTGGCTTGCTGCAATCGGCACAAGCAGAACTGGCCGAAGCACTTTCCGCGCTGCATCGTTATGCCGACAAACTGGATCTTGACCCGGATCGTCTTGGTGATGTGGAGCGAAGGATCGAGGCAGTGCTGGCCTGCGCCCGCAAATTCCGCTCGACGCCGGAAGAAATACCCTCCTTGCTGGCGCGTTGGCAGGAAAGGCTGTCGGTCTTGGGCGAAGCCGCCGACATGGACGCGATGCGGGAGCGTGTGAAGGCGGCTCGAACGGAGTACGAAGGGTTCGCGCGAAAGCTTTCGGCGGCACGCGCCAAGGCGGCGAAGCTTCTTGGTGTTGAAGTCAGCCGGGTCATGCAGCAACTGGCACTGGGCGGCGGAAAGTTCGAGATTGCCCTGATTCCCGTTGAGGATGGCGGCGCGTTCGGGCTTGAGCAGATCGAGTTCCGCATTGCCGGTTTGGCCGGCAACGAGTCGCGCCCGTTGGCCAAGGTGGCGTCGGGTGGGGAGCTGTCACGGATCAGCCTGGCCATCCAGGTGGTGACCAGCCAGGCCGCCAGCGTCCCGACGCTGGTTTTCGACGAGGTTGATGTCGGTATCGGTGGCGGCGTCGCCGAGGTCGTCGGCCGACTGTTGCGCGAACTCGGGGGCGAGCGGCAGGTACTGTGCGTGACTCACTTGCCGCAGGTCGCGGCGCGCGCGAACTGGCAGTGGCAGGTGTCAAAGAGCAGTCTGGACGGGCAGGTACGCAGCCGGGTCGTTGAATTGGATGACGACGGCCGGGTCGAGGAAGTGGCGCGCATGCTCGGGGGCGTGGAAATTACCGCGATCACCCGGCAACACGCGCGGGAAATGCTGGATATTCGCTGACCGGCGCGCGTCGTCAAATTCCCGTTAGTTATTGAAAATAAACAGGTTATAGTCTATTCTTCGTCATGTGTTCGGTGTCGTTTGCGAGCATCTTATGGCGATCCAGGGCGTTTCCGGTAATTCTGCTCAGGCTGTTGTTTATGGCTCCAGCACCTCGGTCGTGCAGGCGGCGAGGCGCGAGAAGGGCAGCGCTCGTGCTGAAAAGGAAGAGTCAGCCCGTTCCCAGTCGCGGCAACTGAGCGCCGAAGAGCAGCGTCAGGTTAGGGATCTTCAGGCGACGGACAGCAGAGTCCGCGCTCATGAACAGGCGCACATCGCGGCGGGTGGCGGGCTTGTGGAGGGAGGGGCAACCTTTACCTATGCCACAGGGCCGGACGACAAACGTTACGCCGTTGCAGGAGAGGTTTCCATAGACACTTCTCCCGGGCGGACGCCGGAGGAGACGATTCCGAAAGCGCAGCGCATCCGTGACGCTGCGCTAGCCCCGGCCGATCCTTCTCCGCAGGATCGGAGCGTTGCGGCGGCAGCGACGCAGATGGAGGGAAATGCGCGCGCGGAACTCTCCGCACAGCGGCGCAGTGAAGCGCAAGGGAAGGATGAGCGGGAAGGTGCCGGTTTGTATCTTGGCGTGGAAAAGAATGGCCGTCCGAGTCTGGGGCGCAGCCTGAACGTATTTGCCTGATCAGCCGTTTCCGACTTCCACCGGAGATGACTGCTTTCCCTTGTGCGGGCAATCGGAACGAATGCACTCGGCGTACAGGTACATGGCGTGCGCCTGAATCGTGAAGCCGCGCTCCTTGGCAATGCGTTTCTGGCGCCGCTCGATTTCTTCGTCGTGAAACTCCTCGACATGGCCGCAGTTGGTGCAAACCAGGTGATCGTGGTGCTGCACGGCCTTGCGCTCGAATACTGACTTGCCCGATTCGAAGTGATGCCGCTCAAGCAGGCCGGCCTGTTCAAACTGGGTTAGCGCGCGATAAACGGTTGCCAAGCCGATATCCATGTTTTCACTAAGCAGCAGGCGATAGACGTCGTCGGCGGTCAGGTGCTTGTCCTCGGCTTTGTCGAAAAGTTCGAGAATCTTCATGCGCGGAAAAGTGGCCTTGAGTCCAAGGCTTTTTAGTTCAGTGGATTTGTTCATGACGTGTTCGACGAAGTAAGGAAACGTTCTTTCGGTTATGATATGCCGCTTACTATGACTCTCATCCGTAGCTCTAGTTTAATGCCAATCCTTCAATATTTTCCGAGAATCCTTTCAGGCATGATGTTGTCACGGCTCGCGCGGGTGGTCCCCTTTGTCTTGGTGCTTGCCGGTTGCTCCTGGGTTCCACGTCCAGTTACCGAATACAAGATCGACATCCAGCAGGGCAACGTCCTGACGCAGGACATGGTTTCCCAACTCAGGCCCGGACTGACCAAGGATCAGGTTCGGTTCATCCTAGGGACGCCGGTATTGATAGACATGTTCCATGCCAATCGGTGGGACTACGTATATCGTTTGCAGAAGGGCAGCACGGGCGAGGTCGAGATGCGGCAGTTCTCGACGTATTTCGATGCCAGCGACCGGCTGATCCGTGTTGGAGGCGACGTCGCTGCCTTGCAGGCGTCGGATTTGTCCGCCGAGCCGGCGAGCAAGATGCGAGAGATCGATCTGGGGTCGGCACCCGAAGGGGCGGTGGCACCTCCAATCGAGGAAAAAGGGTTTTTCGGAAAATTGATGGAAAGCGTGGGGTTCTGATATGAGTAAACTGAAAATCGCGGTAGTTGGAGCTACCGGTCGGATGGGCCGGATGATCATCGAGTCGGTGCTCAAGGACAATGCGGCCGAGTTGGTTGCTGCCATAGATTTGCCGGGCAGTCCCCTGATCGGCAAGGCCGCCGGTGAGCTGGTCGGTATGTCTTGCAGCGTACCCGTGACGGGCGATGTCGAGGCGGGAATCGCCAAAGCCGACTGCCTGATCGATTTCACGCGCCCCGAAGGAACGCTCGTTCACCTGGAGATCTGTCGTCGGAACAAGGTGGCCATGGTTATCGGCACCACGGGGCTGAGTGACGAGGCCAAGCAGACTGTGGCCGAGGCTGCAAAGGACATCCCGGTGGTGTTCGCGCCGAACATGAGCGTTGGAGTGAACGTAGTCTTCAAGTTGCTCGACATGGCTTCGCGCATCCTGTCGCAGGGATACGACATCGAGATCGTCGAGGCACACCACAAACTAAAGGTTGATGCACCTTCGGGCACGGCCTTGCGCATGGGCGAGGTGATTGCCGACGCCTTGGGGCGGGATCTCAAGAAATGCGCTGTCTACGGACGCGAAGGGGTGACCGGCGAGCGTGATCCGTCGACCATCGGTTTTGCTACCGTGCGTGGTGGCGACATCGTCGGCGACCATACCGTGATGTACTGCGGGATCGGAGAGCGGGTCGAAATTAGTCACAAGGCGGGAAGCCGCATGCCGTACGCTCTGGGCGCGCTGCGCGCAGCGCGATTCCTGGCCGGCAAGCAGCAGGGCTTGTTCGACATGCAGGACGTACTTGGGCTGCGCTAGTCATGAAGGGTCCGAAACCCGCCAACTCTAGGCTTCCAAAACCGGGTTTCTGATTGCCGAAAGGCACTTTCTCAAGTACAATCTGAGAGTTTTCAATACATTAAGCGGGAGAGCAAATGCTCGTCCCGCTTTTGCATATCTAAGCTACGGAACTGGAGTCCTTCGTGCCATTGCTACCCTCTCTTCCGCCCGCTGTTCTCGTCCTCGCCGATGGAACTGTCTTTCGTGGTTATGCGATCGGCGCGGCCGGCATTACTAGCGGTGAAGTCGTCTTCAATACGGCGATTACAGGTTATCAGGAGATCCTGACCGACCCGTCGTATTGCCGCCAGATCGTCACGCTTACCTATCCCCACATCGGCAACGTCGGGTGCAATGCCGAGGATTTCGAATCGCGTGCCAATTTTGCCGCTGGCCTGGTCATTCGCGACCTGCCGTTGCGCGCCGAGAGTTGGCGACTCCAGGATACTTTGCCTGATTACTTGAAAAAGCACGGAGTGGTGGCCATTGCCGGCGTCGATACGCGAAAATTGACGCGCATCCTGCGTGAAAAGGGAGCACAGGCTGGTTGCATCTTGGCCGGAGCACATCTGGAAACGCTCGACGAGGCCAAAGCACTGGCGGAGGCACGCGCTTTTCCGGGGCTGGCCGGCATGGACCTGGCCAAGGTGGTTTCGGTGGATTCGCCCTACGAGTGGAGCGAAGGTGAATGGACCCTGAAAGGCTATCAGGCTGCGCCCGAGGCCAAGTATCACGTGGTGGCCTACGACTATGGCGTCAAGCGCAACATCCTGCGCATGCTGGCCTCGCGCGGCTGCAAGGTGACCGTGGTGCCGGCTCAGACCTCGGCCGACGACGTGCTCAAGTACAACCCGGATGGGGTTTTCCTGTCCAACGGTCCGGGTGACCCCGAACCGTGCGATTACGCCATCGCCGCCATCCGCGAACTGCTGGCCAAGGGTATTCCGACCTACGGCATCTGCCTCGGCCACCAGCTGTTGGCGCTTGCCTCCGGCGCCAAGACCGTGAAGATGAAGTTCGGCCACCATGGCGCCAATCATCCGGTCAAGGATCTCGATACCCAGCAGGTGATGATCACCAGCCAGAACCACGGTTTCGCGGTCGATGCCGAGACGTTGCCGGCTAACCTGCGGCCGACGCACGTGTCGCTATTCGATGGGTCGCTGCAGGGCGTGGCGCGTACCGATGTGCCGGCGTTCTCCTTCCAGGGGCACCCGGAAGCGAGCCCGGGGCCACACGACGTGGCGTATCTGTTTGATCGTTTCATTTCGATGATGCAAGCCAGGAAGGCCGAGGGAAAGTAACTCATGCCGAAGCGTACAGACATAAAGAGCATTCTGATCATTGGTGCCGGCCCGATCATCATCGGCCAGGCCTGTGAATTCGACTATTCCGGCGCGCAAGCGTGCAAGGCACTGCGCGAGGAGGGGTTCCGGGTGATCCTGGTGAACTCCAATCCCGCCACGATCATGACCGATCCGGAAATGGCCGACGTCACCTACATCGAGCCGATCAACTGGAAGGTGGTCGAGAGGATCATCGAGAAGGAGCGTCCAGACGCGCTGCTACCGACGATGGGCGGCCAGACGGCGCTCAACTGTGCGCTGGATCTGGCGCATCACGGCGTGCTGGAGAAGTACGGCGTCGAAATGATCGGCGCCAGCAAGGAAGCGATCGACAAGGCGGAGGACCGGGAAAAGTTCAAGAACGCCATGACCAAGATCGGCCTGGGCTCGGCCAGGTCCGCCATGGCGCACAGCATGGAGGAGGCACAGCAGGTGCAGGCGGGGCTGGGCTTCCCGGTGATCATCCGCCCGTCCTTCACCATGGGCGGTTCCGGCGGCGGCATTGCCTACAACCAGGAAGACTTCGTCGAGATATGCAAGCGCGGGCTGGAAGCTTCGCCGACGCATGAACTGCTGATCGAGGAATCGCTGATCGGCTGGAAAGAATTCGAGATGGAGGTTGTCCGCGACAAGAAGGACAACTGCATCATCGTGTGCTCAATCGAGAACCTCGATCCGATGGGCGTGCACACCGGCGACTCGATTACCGTGGCCCCGGCGCAGACGCTGACCGACAAGGAATACCAGATCATGCGCGACGCGTCGATTGCGGTGCTGCGCGAGATCGGCGTCGATACCGGCGGTTCCAACGTGCAATTCTCGATCAACCCAGATGACGGACGCATGATCGTCATCGAGATGAACCCCCGGGTGTCGCGTTCATCCGCATTGGCGTCCAAGGCGACCGGGTTCCCGATCGCCAAGGTGGCGGCAAAGCTGGCCGTGGGGTACACGCTCGACGAGTTGGCCAACGAAATCACCGGCGGCAAGACGCCGGCCTCGTTCGAGCCGTCGATCGACTACGTGGTGACCAAGGTTCCCCGTTTTGCTTTCGAGAAATTCCCGACGGCCGATTCGCGTCTGACCACGCAGATGAAGTCGGTCGGCGAGGTCATGGCGATCGGCCGCACCTTCCAGGAGTCGTTCCAGAAAGCGCTGCGCGGCCTGGAAGTGGGTGTCGACGGGATGAACCAGCGCACCACCGACCGCGAGGAACTGGAAAAAGAGCTGGGAGAACCCGGTCCGGAGCGTATCTGGTACGTCGGCGATGCCTTCGAGAACGGCTTCACGCTCGATGAAGTGCACAAGCTGACGCACATCGATCCGTGGTTCCTGGCGCAGATCGAGGACATCGTCAAGATCGAGATGCAGCTCGACGACATGAAGCTGAACGACATCAATGCGCCGACACTGCGCGAACTGAAGCGCAAGGGCTTTTCCGATCGGCGTCTGGCCCGGCTGATGAAAACTACCGAGGCCGAAGTGCGGGCGCGCCGGCATTTGCTGGGTATCCGACCAGTTTACAAGCGGGTCGATACCTGCGCGGCGGAGTTCTCGACGAGCACGGCCTACATGTACTCGACCTACGAGGAAGAGTGCGAGGCCAATCCGAGCGATCGCAAGAAGATCATGGTTCTCGGCGGCGGTCCGAACCGCATCGGCCAGGGCATCGAGTTCGACTACTGCTGCGTGCATGCGGCACTGGCGATGCGCGAGGATGGCTATGAAACAATCATGGTCAACTGCAACCCGGAGACCGTGTCGACTGACTACGATACCTCGGATCGTCTGTATTTCGAGCCACTGACGCTCGAAGACGTGCTGGAAATCGTGGCCATCGAGAAACCAGTCGGCGTGATCGTGCAGTTCGGCGGCCAGACGCCGTTGAAGCTCGCGCGCGACCTTGAAGCCAACGGTGTGCCGATCATCGGCACGTCGCCGGACATGATCGATGCCGCCGAAGACCGCGAGCGCTTCCAGCAATTGCTGCACGAGTTGGGCCTCAAGCAACCGCCCAACCGCACCGCCCGTACCGAAGCCGATGCGCTGCGTCTGGCCGAGGAGATTGGTTACCCCTTGGTCGTTCGTCCGTCCTACGTGCTCGGCGGCCGCGCCATGGAAATCGTGCACGAACCGCGTGACCTTGAACGCTACATGCGCGAGGCGGTCAAGGTGTCCAATGACTCGCCGGTGCTGCTCGACCGCTTCCTCAATGATGCCTGCGAGGTCGACGTCGACGCGCTTTCCGACGGTGAGCAGGTGATCATCGGCGGCGTGATGGAGCACATCGAACAGGCAGGGGTGCATTCCGGCGATTCGGCGTGCTCCCTACCGCCGTATTCGCTCTCGAAGGAAGTCCAGGACGAACTGCGGCGACAGACCCAACTCATGGCCAAGGGACTCAACGTCTGCGGGCTCATGAACGTGCAGTTCGCGATCCAGCACGATGTGGTCTATGTACTTGAGGTCAACCCACGCGCCTCGCGCACGGTGCCGTTCGTCTCCAAGGCCACTGGCCTGCCGCTTGCCAAGATTGCCGCGCGCTGCATGGCGGGGAGGTCGCTGGCGAGCCAGGGGGTGACGCATGAGGTGATCCCGCCGTACTTCTCGGTCAAGGAAGCCGTCTTCCCGTTCAACAAGTTCCCCGGCGTCGACACGATCCTTGGCCCGGAAATGAAGTCGACCGGAGAAGTGATGGGGGTCGGGGTCACGTTCGAGGAAGCCTTCGTCAAGAGCCAGATGGCGACAAACGTGAAGCTGCCGTCGACCGGCAAGGTCTTCCTCAGCGTCAAGGACTCCGACAAGGACAAAGTGGCGGCGATTGCCCGTGACCTGCACGAATCCGGTTTTCTTCTACTGGCGACGCGCGGAACGGCGGCCACCATCTCGGCGGCGGGTATTCCGGTTGCCCTGGTTAACAAGGTGACCGAAGGTCGTCCGCACATCGTGGACATGATCAAGAACAACGAAATCGCTTTGATCATCAATACGGTGGACGAGAAGCGCAAGGCCATCAATGACTCCCGCTCGATCCGCACGTCCGGACTGGCGGCGCGGGTGACCATGTATACGACCGTGTGGGGTGCCGAGGCTGCGGCAGTGGGCATCAAGAACAGGGGCGAACTGGTCGTTTACCCGCTGCAGGCGTTACACGCACAACTCGGTTAATATTCTCTTTTTCCCGCCGCCGGATCTGCACGTTTTCGTGAACCGGCGGTTTTGTTTTCTGGTAAAGAATGATGAACAAGATACCTCTGACAATTGCCGGCGCCGAGAAACTCCGCGCCGAACTGCAACATCTGAAATCGGTGGAGCGTCCTAACGTGATTGCCGCGATTGCCGAAGCCCGCTCGTACGGCGACCTTTCAGAGAACGCCGAATACGATGCAGCCAAGGAACGCCAGGCTTTCATCGAAGGGCGGATCAAGGAAGTGGAAATGAAGTTGTCCAATGCCCAGATCATCGATCCGCAACTGCTTGATGCCGATGGACGTTGCGTTTTCGGCGCTACGGTGGACCTCGAGGATCAGGATAGCGGCGATCAGGTAACCTACCAGATCGTCGGTGAGGACGAAGCCGACATCAAGACCCGAAAGATATCCGTAAATTCACCGATCGCCCGCGCCCTGATCGGCAAGTATGCCGGGGATGTGGCCCAAGTGCAGGCGCCCGGCGGCTTGCGCGAATATGAAGTGCTGGAAGTACGGTATGAGTGATCCGGCGTGAAAGATGAAACGCGAGGGATTTGCCCCCAAATTTTGCCTTTCATGTTTCACTCTCTTGGCAGTTACCCCTGATGGCTTCGCTTGGTCTTGCGCGGTTCGGCGCGGCGGCGGAGCACCGGGCGGGGTTTCGCGGGGGCGGCATCTTCGGGGGCAGGGCGCCAGACGACCAGTAGCTTGCCGATATGCTGTACCGGTGCGGCCTCGAGTTGATCACAAATTTCGCGCAGGTAGCGGTCGCGTTCGTCACGGTCGTCGTTGTATACGCGGATCTTGATCAGTTCATGGCTGTTCAGGCAGACGCCAATCTCTTTCAATACCGTTTCGGTCAGTCCATTCTGGCTGATCGATACCACCGGATTCAGCGAATGGGCACGGGAGCGCAGGGAGCGCCGCTGGGCGGCTGTGATTTCGAGCATCGGATGTAACCTTTCAAAACGCCCATTTTACAGGGTTTGGCCCAATGAAACGAACCAGGACAAGCAAGGCGTGGATGCATGAACACGTCACCGATCCATACGTACAGCGTGCCAAGGCGGAGGGATTCCGTTCCCGCGCTGCGTTCAAGTTGATGGAGATTGATGACCGCGATCACCTGATTCGCGCCGGCGAGGTCGTTGTCGATCTCGGAGCGGCTCCGGGAGGTTGGTCGCAGGTCGCGGCGCAGCGCATGAATGGCCGCGGGCGCGTGGTGGCGCTCGATCTGCTGGAAATGGACGGATTGCATGGCGTCCAGTTCATCCAGGGAGACTTCCGCGAAGAAAGCGTGCTGCATCAACTGGAAGAATTGCTGGCCGGGCAGCGCGTTGGGCTTGTCCTTTCCGACATGGCCCCCAATATATCAGGGGTGCCCGTTTCCGATCAGGCGCGGATCATGCACCTGGCCGAACTCGGACTGGACTTTTGTCGCCACTGGCTGAAACCGGAGGGTGCTTTTCTGGTCAAAGTCTTTCAGGGCTACGGTTACGAGGATTTCGTGCGTGAAATGAAGCAGGTTTTCAAGACGGTGACGACGCGCAAGCCCGATGCGTCGCGGGATCGCAGTGCCGAGGTGTATTTGCTGGGAAAAGGACTGAAAGAGGGTTGAGTTCCCGATCTGACGGAATGGTCGGAGAAGGTTTAGAATGGCGTCTTTGTGAAGTGCATCCTTCCCCGGCGTGTTCGGGGAGCAACGAGGAAGAGGTACGGCATTGAATAACATGTTCAAGAATCTGGCGGTCTGGCTGGTGATTGGTCTCGTGCTGATGACCGTCTTCAACCAGTTCAATACCCGACAGGTCACCCAGGCGTCGATGGAATACTCCCAGTTCATGGAGGAAGTCGGACGCGGCTCGATTACCAAAGTTGTCATCGAAGGGCGTGTGCTCAAGGCGACAACCAGCGACGGACGCAAGCTCACCACGTATGCGCCCCCGGATCTGTGGATGGTTTCCGACCTGCTCAAGCATGGCGTCAAGGTCGAAGCCAAGCCGGAAGAAGAACAATCCTTCCTGATGAACATCTTCATCAGCTGGTTCCCGATGCTGTTGCTGATCGGTGTGTGGGTGTTCTTCATGCGCCAGATGCAGGGCGGCGGCAAGGGCGGGGCGTTCTCGTTCGGCAAGAGCAAAGCTCGGCTTCTCGACGAGTCGACCAACAACATCACCTTTGCCGACGTTGCGGGTTGCGACGAAGCGAAGGAAGAGGTCGCGGAACTCGTCGACTTCCTGCGCGATCCGTCCAAGTTCCAGAAACTGGGCGGGCGTATCCCGAAGGGCGTTCTGCTGGTTGGCAACCCCGGTACGGGCAAGACGCTGCTGGCCAAGGCGATTGCCGGCGAGGCCAAAGTGCCTTTCTTCTCGATTTCCGGTTCCGATTTCGTGGAAATGTTCGTCGGCGTGGGCGCGGCGCGCGTGCGCGACATGTTCGAGAATGCCAAGAAGCATTCGCCGTGCATCATCTTCATCGATGAACTCGACGCTGTCGGTCGCCAGCGCGGCGCCGGCCTCGGCGGCGGCAACGACGAGCGCGAGCAGACACTGAACCAGATGCTCGTCGAAATGGACGGTTTCGAGGCAAGTTCGGGCGTGATCGTCATCGCCGCGACCAACCGGCCGGATGTGTTGGATCCGGCGCTGATGCGGCCGGGACGTTTCGACCGCCAGGTCGTGGTGCCGCTGCCTGACATCCGCGGTCGCGAGCAGATTCTCAACGTGCATATGCGCAAGGTACCGCTGGCTCCCGATGTCAAGGCTGACATCATTGCCCGCGGCACGCCCGGTTTCTCCGGCGCCGACCTCGCCAACCTGGTGAACGAGGCCGCGCTGTTCGCGGCGCGCGGCAACAAGCGTCTGGTCGACATGGAGGACTTCGAGAAGGCCAAGGACAAGATCATGATGGGCGCCGAGCGCCGCAGCATGGTGATGAACGAGGAAGAGAAGCGCAATACGGCGTATCACGAATCGGGGCACGCGGTGGTCGCCAAGCTGGTGCCGAAGTCGGACCCGGTGCACAAGGTGACGATCATCCCGCGCGGCCGTGCGCTAGGCCTCACCATGCAGTTGCCGGAAGAGGACCGTTACGCGTACGACCGCACCTACCTGATGAGTCGGATCGCCGTGCTGTTCGGCGGTCGGATCGCGGAAGAGCTGTTCATGAACCAGATGACAACCGGCGCCTCGAACGACTTCGAGCGGGCCACGCAGATGGCGCGCGACATGGTCACCCGTTACGGCATGTCGGACGTGCTGGGGCCGATGGTCTATGGCGAGAACGAGGGCGAAGTGTTCCTCGGCCGGTCGGTGACCACGCACAAGAATGTTTCCGAAGCGACGATGCAAAAGGTCGATGCCGAAATCCGGCGCATCATCGACGAACAGTACGGGCTCGCGCGCAAGCTGCTCGAGGAGAACCGGGACAAGGTCGAGGCGATGACCGCCGCACTGCTCGAATGGGAAACGATCGACGCCGAGCAGATCGACGACATCATGGCCGGCAAGCCGCCGCGTCCGCCGAAGGAACCGCAGCCGAAGATGGCCGGTACCACCGGCACGACGCCGCCCAACGCCGCGCCCAGCGCCACGGCTCCGGCCTGAACCGCTGTCCGATAACCACCACAAGGGGAGGCAACTCCCCTTTTTCACGTCTGGAATTGCCATGCTACGTTGCGGCCAGTATCTTCTTTCCCTCGAACGCCCGCTGATCATGGGCATCGTTAACCTGACGCCCGACTCGTTTTCCGGCGACGGGGTCGCGTCCGATACGGCGCGGGCGATCGAGCACGCGCAGCGGCAGATCGAGGCGGGCGCGGATCTTCTCGATCTCGGCGCCGAGTCTTCGCGGCCCGGCGCCATTCCGGCCTCGCTCGACGAGGAACTGGAGCGCTTGCTTCCGGTACTCGACGCCCTGGCCGGATTCGGCGTGCCGGTCTCGGTCGACACCTACAAGCCCGAGGTGATGCGCGCCGCGATCGAGCGCGGCGCCTCGATGATCAATGATATCTACGCCCTGCGCCGGCCGGGAGCGATCGAGGCGGTGGCCGCTAGCGACTGCGCCGTGTGCCTCATGCACATGCAGGGCGAGCCGCTCACGATGCAGCAGAGCCCCGTGTACGAGGACGTTGTGGCAGAGGTTGGCGGCTTTCTGGCCGAACGGGTCGATGCCGTGGCGGCGGCGGGAATCGATCGCGACCGCCTGGTGCTCGACCCGGGCTTTGGATTCGGCAAGACGCTGGAGCATAACCTCGCGCTCCTCGCCCGCCTCGACGAGACGGCCGTCAGCGGGCTGCCGGTGCTGGCCGGGCTGTCGCGCAAGTCGATGCTCGGCACCATCACCGGGCGGCCGGTCGGCGAGCGTCTGCCCGCGAGCCTCTCGGCGGCATTGATCGCCGCCATGCGGGGGGCGCGCATCCTGCGCGTACACGATGTCGCCGCGACGCGCGATGCGCTGTCTGTCTGGCAAGCCGTAGAGGCGGCCGGGCCCGCTTTCCGGTCCGGGTTGCTTCCGGCATGACAAACGCCGGGCATGTCTGCTACCCTCAAATGGTCGGGATCGACACAGGAGACGGAAAACAATGCCCAAGGAAATCGAGCTCAAGCTGCGCTTGACCTCTGCTCAGGCAAGACATCTGGCGGAACAACCAGCGCTGGCCGGCGTGAAACCCCAGAAATTCAGGCTGTTCAACACCTACTACGACACTCCCGAACTTGATCTGTGCCAGCGTGGCATTGCCCTGCGCCTGCGCCGCAAGGGACCGGATATATGGCTGATGACGGTCAAGGGAGGCGATCCGGCAGCAGGGGCCCTGGCGCAACGCAGCGAATGGGAAACGCCGACGCAGCCGGGACTCTTCGATTTCGATATCGTGACCGATGCGGCGTTGCGTGACTTTCTGAAGGAGCGTCAGCCTGCGCTGCTTCCTGTTTTTTCGACGGATTTTACGCGCACGGCATGGACAATTACCCGTTCCGGCTCTGTGATCGAGGTCGCGCTTGATCGCGGGCGGATCGATGCGCTGAGCCTTGAGGACAAGGTAACGCCGCTTAGGGAACCGATCTGCGAGCTGGAACTGGAACTGGTCAACGGCGATTCGCCCGACGCCTTGTTTGAGGTTGCCATCGAACTGGCTGCCAACCTGCACCTGCATCCGGCGATTGCCAGCAAGGCCGAGCGCGGCTATGCCCTGGGCAAGGGCATGGTTGAACCTCCGGCAAGATCAGGGCCGTCACAAGTCGATCGACGCATGTCACCGGGCAATGCCTTTCGTTCGATAGCACTTGACTGCCTGTTGCAGCTACAGCGAAACGAAGCGGGTGCGATTGCCGGGAAGGACTCCGAGTATGTGCATCAAGCACGCGTGGCCATTCGTCGTCTCCGTTCTGCTTTCCGCACGTTTGCACCTGCCTTGTCTCCCGCGTTCATTGAGGTCTATGCGCCGCGCTGGGGCGAATTGGCACAGCATCTGGGAAGTGCACGCGACTGGGACGTGTTTCTCGCGGAAACGCTGGCGCCGCTGGAAGCCGCTTTTCCAGACGATCCCGATCTCGCTCGCCTGCGGCAGCGAAGCGAGGCCGTGCAGGCGGAGGCCCAGGCCTGCGCTGGCGTGGCGTTGACGCGCAACGTCTACAGCCAGTTGTTGCTGGCGTTTGCCGCGGCACTGTTTCGTACCGAGGCGCCAACGATCGAGTCCGATCGTGGCGGCAGTTCGAATCTGCGCAAGTTTGCCGTGCGGGGTCTGCAAAAACGGGCGGAGAAGATCAGGAAGATTGCTCGCAAACCTGCCTCGCTCGGCGACATGCAAAGGCATCGCTTGCGTATAGCGTTCAAGAAGCTCCGCTACGCACTTGAGTTCTTTGCTCCGGTGTTGCCGCGTAAGCGCCTGAAGCCTTACCAGGAGGGGCTGGTTGCGATTCAGGATCTATTGGGCAAACTCAACGATCAGGTCACGGCGGAGCGATTGCTCAAGGAACTGCATCCGATGGCCGAGCCGGACCCGCTCACCAGCGGTTGGATCGCGGGAAGAAAGCATCTGCTGATCGAAGCCTTGAACACAGAACTGAAGAGTTTTCTTTCACTGCGCGAACCTTGGTAGAACTGCGTTTCTTACGGGCTTCGCCAATTCCATAGCAGGTCATCATGCTTATTCGCAGGGCAACTGAAAACGATTTCGACGGGATCTGGCCCATTTTCCAGGCGGTGGTATCGAAGGGCGACACCTATGTTTTTTCTCCCCAGGCAACTCGACGGGATGCGTTCGAGTACTGGTTCGGGCCCGGTGTGACCTCGTACGTTGCTGAACTTGAGAGGCGAATCGCCGGGATGTACAAGCTGGTTCCCAATCAGCGCGACCTCGGGTCGCATGTGGCCAATGCCTCGTTCATGGTCAGCCCGGATGCACGCGGCAATGGCTTGGGTGCTGCGCTCGGCCGGCATTGTCTGGAGGAGGCGCGGAAGGC
>JARKPC010000059.1 GCA_029975435.1 Propionivibrio sp.
ACGACCTCGCGGCGGGTTGGCTTGTAACGGTTGTACCGCCACAAGTCTTGCTCACCCTTCGCGAGCGGGTTCAAGAGCGCCACGCTTTTCGACCGTTACGCAGGCGCCGCCCCGCGCTACGTTTTCTCACCGGCGTTTACACTCGCCGCGTCTAGTTCAACTATGATACAAAGCTGCTGGAAGTCAAGCAAAACACGGCTCCCGGAGCCGGATTCCGGGATCGAGACAGCCGTTTCTCACGGCCGGAGGCCCAAGAACGGGGCCAAGAGAGGCCCGAAGAGGCCCAAGAACACGCCCGATGCCCTTACAATCGGGCTTGGCTGTCAGAAATCAAGAGACAGCGATGGCGTGTGGGGCTACTTGTAGCCGAACTTCTTGCGGAACTCGGGATCGAGCCGCTTCATCTGCAAGAGGGTATGCACTTCGGTGGACGCCTTTGCCCCGGCGATGGCCCGCTTCCAGTTGCGGATCATGTACTGCGTGACGCCGAAGTAGTGCCCCACCGTCAGCGCGTCCTCCTCCACGACGGCCCGAACCAGGTCGCCGCACAGGATCGGCAGGAGTCCCGCGTGTCGCCCCTTCTCATGCGCCATGCCTGGCCAAGGGATCGGCGCTTCCGTCTTTCCCTCCACCCTCACGTCCCGGTTCAGGTACTCGTCGTGCAGAATGTCGCCGACCTTGACGGCCGGCGGCCGGTAGGGACCGGCCTTGAACTCGGCCGCGTAGGGGGGCGGGTATTGGAGAACTTTCCTCATTGACCCTTCCTCCTCACCAGTACCTCACTCTGCGCGGATTGTGCCAGCGGCGTCCGAGCAGCCCGTAGGTCCAGTAGCCGCCCGGATGCGTCCATTGCCAGACGATGTTTGCGATGCCACCGAGCAGGCCGAGGGCCAGGCCGACGATCAGGCCGGCGATCCAGAGTTGCGCCTGGTCCACTACTTTGCCCCTGCCATCTTCCACTTGTTGTTGCCCAACAGTTCCTTGCTCAGGTAACGGTCGATCAGCCGGTGGATCGAGACTTCCCCAAAGGGCTTCCCGTGCGTCGTGCGGTGGCCCTCGGCGTTCAGGGCGTCGGCGATCTGCTGCATCGTGCGGCCCTCCTCCCGCATCTGCTTGATCCTCGGCATCAGGAAGGAGTAGATTTCCCGCGTCCTTTCCGCGCGCCGGGCGGCGGCCACCTTGCACGCCTTCTTCCATCCCCGCTTGTGCTCGCGGCCCTTCCAGTGCTCGGGTCGGGCCGATCCAAGCGGAATGCCCTTGGCCTTCATCTCTGCGTTTGCGGCCTTGATCCTGTCCCTTATCATCTGGCCTTCCGCCTGCGCCGTGGCGGCCAGGAGGTGAAGCGTCAGGTGGTTGGCGTGCTGGTTGTCGCAGCAGACGAACTCCACCCCGGTCTCCATCAAGGCCGAGGTGAAGGCGACGTTGCGGGCCATCCGGTCCAGCCTGGCGATCAACAGCGTCGCACCGGCCGATTTGGCGCGACCTGCTGCCTCGCGCAGCACGGGCCGAAGCCGCTTGTTGGGCCGAGTCTCAATCTCGGTATATTCCGCCACAACTGCGCCACCGTTATACTCGACGAAGCGGTGGGCGGCGATTTTCTGGGCATCCAGGCCACGGGTCAGGCGGCTCTGTTTCTTCGGGCTGACGCGATAGTAGAGAACGTACTTCTTCATGGGAGTCCTCGGAGGTGGCTCGGGGGCGATTCCGTCTACTTCGAGCTTACACCATCATTGCAAGTAAGTCAAATGGCCAAGTTCGCTTTGTTTCTGGCATTCGCGGGTAGGGCTTGCCGATTAGAGGATGCGTAAGGTATCCTATTTGGGGACAGATCATGGGCGGAGGCCAGAGCGGAGGCCAGACCGAGGCCCAATACAAGCCAAGGTGTCGCCATGAACATCGTCACCGAAGCCCTGCGGATGTTCCGTGAAGGGGTGCAGTCGTACCAGCCGGAAAACGCCGGAATCTCGCTAGAACCGGAAACCGGCGAACCACAGCCGTCGCTCAGGAACATCAAGAAACTGTTGGACGCCGGTTTGGCGATCTCGGACATCTTCGTCCGCCCGACCGGGACGCTGATCTTGTTCTCGACCGGGGAACAGTATCTTGCGACCGGGCTGCGGATTGGCGATGCGGCCAATCCCGCCCGGACCCTCGCCCTGGTCGAAGTCGCGGTCAAAGCCGGCTTTGGCCCCTGGGAAAAGCTGGTCCGCATGTACTCGAACCTGGATGGCGACTACGAAGGCCGGCTTCCCGGCCGGCGGGACGCGCTCGAAAGCGAGCGAGAGGGCGTCCAAGAACCCGGCTGATCGCCGTCTGGCGCTCGGCCAACCGGAATCCGGCGTCGGGCGTGTTGGGCAAGGCAGCGGTTAGCCATTTGGGTTAGCCAATTGCTAACCATCTTTCCCCTTGCCAGCGGGGATGGTTAGTCACCACCTCTGGGTGGCACGTTGCTAAGTTCTTGCCAGGTCTTCACTTATCTCAGGTTAGTGGGTTAGCCATTTCGGTAACCCGTCTATTTAGCTTATATGCGCGCTTTTCTCTCTTCTTCTGAAAAAGTTTTAGGATGTGGATAATAGCAGGGTTACTGGAATGGCTAACCAGCTCGCCCTGCTGAAAGTGGGGTTCCCTGTCCTTGCCGTCGCGTCAGACCCTCCCGCCACCCGGCTGACCGCAGACGAAGGAGCGGCCGGTTGTGCTGTTTCCGACGGCTGGATCGGTCGTGACGATTTTGACCCTCCCACCTGGTTGGCATCCGGCCGGAACACGCCCGATTCCCGATGCCGTTTCCCGATTTGACTGCTTTCCCGTTGGATTGCAGTTGAACTTGCAAGCTTCCGGGCAGGTTGCGCCTACTTGCACCAACATTAGCATATCGCAATGGCCGATTGCCCCCGGTCTTGCGATTCCGGCATCGGGCGCGTTCGGCCGGTTGTGCGGGCAGGGGACCGGGCGCGCTAAGGGTCCGCGCGCTGGCGCGCTAAGGTAAGCGCGCAGAACCGCGCGCCAACCGCGCGCGCGGGTCCGCACAACATCGGCGCGCAGAACCGCGCGCCGAACTCAGGCGCGCCGAACACGCCCGATGCCAGCATTCCAGGTCAACAGGGGCAAGGTTGCGTCAACCTGCCCGATGCCGAATTCCAAGGCGAACACGCCCGATGCCAGTAGGCCAGTATTCCAGGTCAACATCGGGCAGGGGCAAGGCAAGCTTGCGTCAACCTGCCCGATTCCAAGTTGCTGGCATCGGCCTTACTTGACGCGCAACAGAAAAGGGCAGGGGTGTTTCCCCTGCCCTTGCGTGGATTGCTCTAGCTTCTCGGCGCGCCCCGATTACACTAGAATGTGGCGCGCCCCCTTAGCCCCGGACAGCGCGGACATGACTTCGCCCATGAACGCGCCGTATTCGGCATTGCGCCGGTATCCGTTCCATCGGCCGCGCAGTTTGGCGACAAGGGCGGAATCGAGCCAACCCTTGCTGCCCCAGCAAACGGTTTCGATAAGGGGAATCCGGTCAATCCAAGGGATGTTGTACTTGTCGGCAATTCGGTTGAAGAGGGACACGTCAAACAGGGGTTGCTTCTTCATTGCGGTTGCTCCTGAGTTGTGAAACATGTTGCGACCACATAGCTTCTATTCCCTTCTATCGCCCCCTTGGCAACCGATTCCGGCCGATTCCGCGCGGATTCTGCAATCGCGCGTCGATTCTTGCGCAAGACCTTGCACAAAGAAGCTTCTGCGCTTTACCGCCATGTCCGCTCGCAAATCGAGTCGCCATTTCGACGACGCGAGGGCAGCGGCCGAAGGCGGCTAAACCGCGAAGCATTGGCGTCCGCAGAGAAACTTGCGGGAGAATCCCGGCCCATGATCGGCTTGGCCGTTTCCGGCGCGCCATGACGGGCGGAATCATCGGCTGCCCACGCGACAACCCGCAAACGTCGTTGTCTCCAGCGGCAATCACGCCTTGGCGACGCGCCCAGGGCCGATGATGGTTCTGCTATCCACCTGTTGCGCGTGCTGCCGGTTGCCGCCAAGCCTTGCCCCCGACGCGCTCACTCGCAATGGGCGGGCTTGTGGACGGAGCAATGCTGGCGGCCGTCGGAAGGGCCTATGCACGCGATCGCGCCGGCAAGAATCGGAGTCCGGCGCGGCACGGGCAGCGGATGATGCCCGCCGGAATAAGGCCCGTGCCTGGCCATCGCTGGCCAGCCCCATTGCATGGGGCAAGACCGACACGCGGGCATCGAGGATACCGCTATGCCGGCAATCGGCGTAATTCACGGCGAGAAACGGCGCTTCGGGCGTACAATTCCCACCAAGTCATGGCCCTATGGCGTGGTAGATGCCGGAATGATGCTCTGCGGAGTGCGCGGGATGGTTCTGGGTGAAGCCTGTCAGCGGTTCCCCAGGCAGTGCAAGGCGCTAAGGCGGCGGGTAATCTGCAAGAATCGCCAAGCGCCGCGCAGCGTAAGCGCCGAACAGAGGGCGATTTCCCGGCCGGTCGAGATAGACCCCCGGCCAAATAGACCCCCATCCCGGTTGCCTTCGGGGCCGGCCGATCATTGCCGGCAACGTGCCGGCCTAGCTGCGTCTTAGCCGATTCGGCTTGGTTGATTCGGGCATCGGGCGTGTTCGCAAGGCTTGCCGGCCGATCATTGCCGGCCCGATGACCTGGGCGTCAACACGCCCGATCCTTCGATTCCGGGTGCAGCCGATTCCAGGTCACATGTTTGACAATGACACAATGCTGATGTATACTTGAATTGGAAGGGAACACAAACCAAGTTCAACATCGTTCGGAAAGCAACCGGAAAAGTGGCGGTCAAGGCGGGTTTGTCGCCCGACCGGCAATGATCGGGGAGGGCAAGGCAATGGACACAAGGTATCGGCTAACGGGTCTGCGATGGCCCAGGACTGGCGGACTCCAAAAAAGGTAATTGTTACGCCACTGCGGCCGGGGCGTATTCGGCTTCGAATTCGTCCGGGGAAAGGTACCCCAACGCCTCGTGAAGGCGGCGGGGATTGTAGAACGTCTCGATGTATCGGAACACGCTTGATCGCGCCTCGTCCAGATTAGCAAACCGCTGATGGTTCGTCCATTCGTGCTTCAACGACCAGAAGAAGCGTTCCATCGCCGCGTTGTCGTAGCAGCAGCCGCTGCGGCTCATCGAGCAGGTGATGCCCAACGTCTGCAAGGTGCGTTGATAGGCTTCGCTGGTGTATTGGCTGCCCCGATCCGAATGGTGCAACAGCCGCTTCCCTTCCGGCCGACGACGCTCGATCGCCTGCCGCAACGCCGCGCCGACCAACTCTACCGCCAACGAATCACCGATCGACCAGCCGACCACCTTCCGGCTGAACAGATCGACGACCACCGCCAAGTACACCCAGCCGGCGGCTGTGCGCAGGTAGGTGATGTCGGCCACCCATTTGCGATTGGGGGCCTCGGCCGTAAAGTCGCCGCCGAGCTTGTTCTCGGCCACCGGCCGGGCCGGGTCCACCTGGGTGGTCGTCGGGCGAAAACCTCGCCGCACCCGGCTGCGAAGGCCCATTTCCCGCATCGCCGCGGCCACCGTGTTCCGGCAGGCCGACTCCCAACCGTCGCCTCTGGCGATCGCCCGGGCGATCTTGCGGCTGCCGTAGATGCCGTGCGCGTCGGCATGAACCTCTTGAACTGCCTGCCGGATGCGATGATGTCGCCGCGTTCGAACGCTGGGCCGCCGCTTCCGCCAGGCGAAGTAGCCCGCCTTCGACACGCCCAGCACCCGGCACATCACCGCCACGGGAAACGAGTCGCGATGTTCAAACACCCAGGCGTACTTCACAGCGACTCCTTCGCAAAGTACGCCGTGGCTTTTTTTAAGATTTCACGCTCCAGCTCGGCCCGACGCAGTTGCCGCCGCAGCCGCTGGTTCTCTTCGCGCAGCTCGCGGAGCGAAGCGTTCTCGCCGCAGGGAGCCGGTGGCGGAACCAACGCCTTGTGCCACTGGCGGAGCGTCTTCTCGCACACGCCAACGGCCGCGGCCGCCGCTTTGAACGAATACTTCTCCTCGACGATCAACCGCACCGCGCCTTGCTTGAACTCGTCGGAAAACAGCCGCCTCGACGGCGGCGACGACCGTGAATCCGCGGAAACCACACTCTTCGATTCTGCCATGAGGAACTCCTTTCAAAGCGGCATTCTGCCGCCTCCCTTCGGAGTCCGCCAGTCCTGGGCCATCGCAC
>JARKPC010000068.1 GCA_029975435.1 Propionivibrio sp.
ATCCAGGTTCATCACCTTGTTCCAGGCAGCGACGAAATCCTGGACGAACTTCTCCTTGGCGTCGTCGGACGCGTACACCTCGGCCAGGGCGCGCAGCTCGGAGTCCGAACCGAACACCAGGTCGACCCGGGTGCCGGTCCATTTGACCTTGCCGGAGGCGCGGTCGCGGCCTTCGAATATCCCCTCCGTCGCGGACGGCCGCCACTCTGTACCCATGTCGAGGACGTTGACGAAGAACTCGTTGTTCAACGTTCCCGGCGCGTTGGTGAAGACGCCGTGGCTGGTTTGCGCGAAGTTGGCGTTCAGCGCGCGCAGGCCGCCGACCAGCACCGTCATTTCGGGCGCGGTCAAGGTGAGCAATTGGGCGCGATCGAGCAGGAACTCCTCGGCGCGCCCTTTCAAGCCCTTGCGCTGGTAGTTGCGGAAACCGTCTGCCAGCGGTTCCAGCACCGCGAAGGAAGCGACGTCGGTCTGCGTCTGCGAGGCGTCGGTACGTCCGGGCGAGAAGGGAACGTTGACGGAGTGACCGGCTTTGCGTGCGCCTTCTTCCACCGCGGCGCAGCCCGCCAGTACGACCAGGTCGGCCAGCGACACCTTCTTGTTGCCCGATTGCGCGGCGTTGAAGCCCTTCCGGATCGACTCCAGCGCGGCCAGCACCTTGGCCAGTTCGGCCGGCTGGTTGACCTCCCAGTCCTTCTGCGGCGCCAGCCGGATGCGTGCGCCGTTCGCGCCGCCGCGCTTGTCGGAGCCGCGGAAGGTCGCCGCCGAGGCCCAGGCCGTGCCCACCAGTTGCGGGATCGTCAGGCCGGAGGCGAGAACCTTGGCCTTCAGCGCGGCAATGTCCTGCTCGCCGATGAGTTCGTGGTCGACGGCCGGCACCGGGTCCTGCCAGATCAGTTCTTCCGCCGGCACTTCCGGGCCGAGGTAGCGGGCGCGCGAGCCCATGTCGCGGTGCGTCAGCTTGAACCAGGCGCGGGCGAAGGCGTCGGCGAACGCCTGCGGGTCCGTGTGGAAGCGGCGCGAAATCGGTTCATAGATCGGGTCGAAGCGCAGCGACAGGTCGGCCGTGGTCATCATCGGCCGGTGCTTCTTCGACGGGTCGTGGGCGTCGGGAATCAGGTGCTCCTCCTTGACGTCCTTGGCCAGCCACTGCCACGCGCCGGCGGGGCTCTTCACCAGTTCCCACTCGTAGCCGAAGAGCATGTCGAAGTAGCCGATGTCCCATTTCGTCGGATTGGGCTTCCACGCCCCTTCGATGCCGCTGGTCGTCGTGTGCACGCCTTTGCCGGTGCCGAGGGCGTTCTTCCAGCCGAGTCCCATCTGTTCGAGCGGGGCCGCTTCCGGCTCGGGGCCGACGAGTTTCGTATCGCCCGCGCCGTGCGCCTTGCCGAAGGTGTGCCCGCCGGCAACGAGCGCCACCGTCTCTTCGTCGTCCATGGCCATGCGGGCGAAGGTTTCGCGCACATCGCGGCCGGAGGCCACCGGGTCCGGATTGCCGTTGGGGCCTTCCGGGTTCACGTAAATCAGGCCCATCTGCACGGCAGCCAGCGGGTTTTCGAGTTCGCGGTCGCCGCTGTAGCGTTTGTCGCCCAGCCACTCGGATTCGCGGCCCCAATAGACGTCCTCTTCCGGTTCCCAGATGTCTTCGCGCCCGCCGGCAAAGCCGAACGTCTTGAAGCCCATAGATTCCAGTGCACAGTTCCCGGCCAGGATCATGAGATCGGCCCACGAGAGCCTGTTGCCGTATTTCTGCTTGATCGGCCAGAGCAGCCGTCGCGCCTTGTCGAGGTTGCCGTTGTCGGGCCAGCTGTTGATCGGGGCGAAACGCTGGTTGCCGTGGCCGCCGCCGCCCCGGCCGTCCGCGATGCGGTAGGTTCCGGCGCTGTGCCAGGCCATGCGGATGAACAGGCCGCCGTAATGTCCCCAGTCGGCCGGCCACCAGTCCTGCGAATCGGTCATCAGCGAGTAGAGATCCTTCTTCACGGCGGCCAGGTCGAGTTTCTTGAATTCCTCGGCGTAGTTGAAGTCCTTGCCCAGCGGGTTCGACTTGCACGAATGCTGGTGCAGGATCTTGAGGTTCAGCTGGTTCGGCCACCAGTCCTGGTTCGACTGCATCGCGGCAGTCGTGCGGGCGCCGTGCATGCCGGCGAACGGGCACTTGCTTTCGTTGCTCATGGAAGACTCCTTCTCGTTAAGGTTATCGGGCGATGGGTATGAGTTGAAGTCTAGGCAGGGTGCGTGACGGTTGCAAATGAATTGACGCAATAGCGACGATACGCTGGCGCTATCAAGGTGGTTCGCCGATTTTGGGGGCAAGCAGATGTCCGCAGCTCGCTGCCGCCTGCCCCTGACATTGCGCCGTGCGAAGCCGGGCACGCCGAAGTGACATTCTCGTTTGCTCCTGCTCGAACCTCGATCCATCAGGTTCGACGGGGCGTCAGCGGAAAACCGTTCCGATCAGGTAGGCGGTGTATCCCGCGTAACAAGCCACCAGCAGCGCACCCTCGACGCGGTTGATTCGGCCCGGTCCCCGAAACCCATAGCCGATGACGAACAGCGACAGGGTCAGTGCCGCCATGACCATGATGTCGCGATCGAAGACCTCTGGTCCCGCGGTCAATGGACGGATCGCGCCGGCAATCCCCACTACGGCCAGGGTGTTGAACAGGTTGGACCCGAGGACGTTGCCCAGCGCGATATCGTGTTCGCCTCTCCTGGCGGCAATGATTGACGAAGCCAGTTCCGGGAGCGAGGTGCCGACCGCGACGATGGTCAGGCCGATGATCAGGTCACTGACTCCAAAGCCATGAGCAATCTCTATCGCGCCCCAGACCAGGAGGCGGGAACTGACAATCAACAGTGCCAATCCGACCGTCAGCCAGAAGAGGGCACGGCGGAGAGGCATGGCGTGGAGGTCGAGTTCCTGCTCCAACTCGTTTCCCAGTGCGTCCGCATTTTTCCGGAGACCCTGCCATATGGTCCAGGTTACCAGCGCGCCGAATACACCGAGCAACACCACCGCATCGGAGAGGGAGATCCTGCCGTCCCGGATTTGCCATCCTGCCAGAGCGGTTACGGCGGCGAGGATGGACAGCTCCTTGCGCAGAACCTGTGAATGGACGGTGATCGGGCTGACGAGTGCCGTGAGCCCGAGAATCAGGGCAATGTTGGTGATGTTCGAGCCGTAGGCGTTGCCCAGGGCAATCCCGTCGTTCCCCTGCGAAGCGGCCAGCGCTGAAACCACCATTTCCGGCGCGGATGTGCCGAAGCCGACAATCACCATTCCGATCATCAGCGGCGGCATGCCGAAATGGCGGGCTGCCGAGTCCGAACCCTCGACAAATCGGTCAGCGCTCCAGATCAGGAGCGCCAAACCGGACACCAGAGCGATGAAAGCTGTTGTCATGATGAACGGATCCGTGCCGATCGTGGAAAGTTTCTGATGGCCGTTCCGGGCTTAGGTGTCGCGTGGGGGCGGAGGGCGAAGAAAGTAATACCGGGCGGCCAGCAGCGCCACGAAAGCCAGCGCGCAAAGGAAAATATCGAACGCATCGACGTTGGGCTTGAGCGTCTTTCGGGCGACCACAAAAGCGAGCAGTTCCAGGATGGCTCCCAGATCGTGGGTCAGCAGCGTGCGCGCGAGTTCGACTCCGATGACCGTGAGCAGGACACGGTAGATCAACTCGTAATAGGTCTCTGAGTTTGCCCAGTCCATGCTCAGCAGTTGGGCGGTGCTCGCCACGCTGTAGGCGATGATGCCGGCAACAATGGCCACGGCGAGGAGGCGCTCCAGCCATTTCGCGAACAGTCTGGTCAAACGAACCAGCGTCTCCGGATCCAAAGTTATTCCCTTTCTTTCAGTGCGGGCCATGTGTCACGAAAAAAATCCCGGGGGTGACTGAATCGGTGGTGTCGCCAAAGAGCTTATTGTCCTCTTGGTTGGCTGTGTGACCAACGCCTGGCGACTATTGTTCCGCCGCATGGATGTCCCGGTTTTTCATTGGAATGACGAGTGACAACAGGGGGCACGGCGCAGCGGGGATGGCGCGGGCTTAGCCGTCAGGTCGCCAGATTTCCGTAAAGTCCGTGGCTTTGGCCGGAGGCGCCTTTTGTCTTGCGGCTGCCGCAGCGTCTCACCGAGTTGCCGACTACCCGCATTCCCGGCGGACAAGTCAGGCCCGGCCGGCTGCTAACGTTGCTGGTCAAAGAAAAAACCAAATCATGTTCGATATTTTCTTGGCTATTTAGATAACTACTATTTATTGATTTAAAGAAATAATCGATTGGACACTATGGATTGTTGTTCCGAAGATGCTCACCAAGCGGCTCGCCTTGATGAGTTCGACGCCGTAACAACCCAATTCAGGAGGTCTTGATGAAGCTATTCAATGCAGCATTTGCCGTGGTTGCCGCGACTCTCTGTGCCGTTCCTGCCTTTGCGCAAGACAGCTCATATCCCAACAAGGATATCAATTTGATTGTCGGATTCGCGGCCGGCGGGGGGACCGATACGTTGGCTCGTCTGATAGCACCTCATGTCGAGAAGAACTTGAAAGGCGCAAAGATCATCGTGAAGAATGTCCCGGGGGCCGGCGGGCAGATTGGCATAACACAAGTGGCGAAGGCGAAGCCGGACGGCTATACGATCGGTCTCTTTACCTTGCCTGGAACGGTGGCGAGGACGTACGACAGAAAGACGGAGTACGGCGTCAACAGCTTTACGTACCTGGCGAACATCGTGAATGACCCCAGCGTCATCGTTGTCAATAAGGCATCGAGAGTCAATTCGCTGGCGGACCTCGTAAAGTTGGGAAAACAAGGAAACAAAGGCGTGACGGTCGCGGTGTCGACCATGGGTGGCGACGATCAGTTTGTCATGATGGCGCTGGGAGAGCAGGGCGGGATTCGTATCGACTATGTGCCTTTCAAAGGAACGGCACCCGCCCGGAGCGCGCTGATGGGGGGACACGTGGATTCGTCTTCGAT
This sequence comes from Propionivibrio sp., assembly GCA_029975435.1. Classification (GTDB taxonomy): domain Bacteria; phylum Pseudomonadota; class Gammaproteobacteria; order Burkholderiales; family Rhodocyclaceae; genus Propionivibrio. The sequence continues at coordinate 4,987 of JARKPC010000068.1, forward strand.
GAACCTCAGCGAGGTGATCGGTTTCGAGGATGAATTGAAGGTTCTCTGCGTCGCTCAGAAAGAGCGTTCGCCGCTGGCTCCGAACATTCCGACGGCCAAGGAGCAAGGATTCAATATCGAGATGGGCACCACGCGGGGCTTCGTTGCCCCCGCCAATCTGCCTGCCCCCGTGCGCGAAAAACTGCTCGCCGCATTCAAGGCCGCGTATGACGACCCGGAGTTCCAGAAATCGATGAAAGCAACTGGCGCGCAGCTGGAATATGTAGGCGGCAAGGATTACGAGGAATTGACGAAGCAGCAGGATGCGATTGCCCGGAAGGTATGGCAAACCACGCCCTGGACCGATGCCAACTAGCGACTGGATTTTCGATGGATTGATGCCATTTGGCTGCGCTGTTCCGAAAAAGACTGAAAAACAGGAAGCAGCAGATTTAGGACCCCGATACGAATCGAGTGCTTTACGAAGTCGGGAAAACATGGAGGGTCAACGTATGAAAACTAACACGTACCGGTTGGCGGCGAGTCTCGCACTGGCTTTGGCAATGGCACCGCTTGCGGCGAAAGCCGACTATCCCGAGAAGCCGATCGCGATCGTCGTCGGCTATGCCGCGGGAGGGGGTACCGACATCCTCGCGAGGACGGTTGCGCCTTACGTCGAGAAGTATCTCGGCGGCAATGCGAAGCTGGTAATCAAGAACGTTCCCGGCGCGGGGGGGCAAATCGGCTTCACCCCCAGGTGGCGAGCGCCGCGCCGGACGGCTACACCATCGGAACCTTCAACCTGCCGGCCGCGGCGGCGATGACCCTTGACCGCAAGGCCGAGTACACGATGGACAGCTTTACCTACCTGGTCAATATGGTGGAAGACCCGAGCACCCTGGTCGTTAACAAGGACAGTCCGATCAAATCCGTCAGCGACCTGGTCGCGATCGCCCGAAAGGATCCGGGGGCGGTTACCGTCGGGCTGGCCTCTCTGGCCGGAAACGACCATTTCGCCGCACTGGAGTTTGCCAAGAGTGCAGGTGTCGAGTTTGCACTGGTCCCGTTCAAAGGTGCGGCGCCAGCGCGTTCGGCGCTGATGGGCGGGCACGTCAGACTCGGCACGATGGCCTTCAGCCAGACGACCGGTTTCGAGAATGAGCTGCGTGTGATCGGCGTGTTTTCGGCTGAGCGTCTGCCTCAGGCCCCCAATGTGCCGACCGTCAAGGAGCAGGGGTTCAACGTCGAGATGGGTTCTCTGCGCGGATTCGTTGGGCCGGCCGGTTTGCCTCCCGAGATCGCGAAGAAGCTCACCGGGGCTTTTGAAAAGGCGTTTGCCGACCCAGCGCTTAAATCCGCCCTTGAAAAGCAGGGCGCGCCACTGCGCATGGTTTCGGGCGCGGCGTACAAGGCGCTCAGTCATCACCAGTCGGCTGTCGCCAAGGAAATCTGGGAGCGGATGCCGTGGAAATAGCCGTGGGCCGCAGTCCTATCAAAGGGTCTCGTGATTACCAAATTGGAGGGAAAAACCAAAATGAAGTCTGATGGAATTGGCCGTTTCTGGTCCGCCGACGCGACGAGCGGAGTCGTTTTGATCGGCGTCAGCGCCTATCTTTTGAGCGATGCGCTCAAGATGCCGGGGGTCTCCGGCATGCTACCGGTCTTCATGCTCGTGCTTTCCATGGCACTGGCCGTGATTCTGATCGCGGGAAGTATCCGGCGACGGCTCAACGGCCAAGCGGCCAAGGCATTTTTCCATGACAGGAAACGGTTCTTCATCGCTGCCGCGCTGGTGTGCGTGTATATCCCGTGCGTGGAAATCCTCGGGTTCTATACCTCGAGCACGATCCTGATTCCACTGACCAGTTGGCTCTTCGGTTACCGCAACATCAAGGTCATCGCCGCCACCACGCTGGGTTTCGTGGGCGGGATGCTGGCGATCTTCACCCTGGTGATGAGCGCCAATTTTCCCGCTGAATTCTTTCTTCGCTGAACGAAAGGCCAATCATGTTTGAACAATTGTTCAGTGCGCTTCCTCTGGTTTTTCAATTTAACAACTTTATTGCCGTCGTCGTCGGCGTGATCGCGGGAATTCTGGTCGGGGCCTTGCCGGGTTTGAGCGCCACGATGGCGATTTCAGTACTTGTTCCCTTTACCTTCGGCATGGATCCTCTGGTTGCCTTGGGCATGATGGCCGGGATCTACAACGGTGCCATGTACGGTGGCGCCATTCCGGCCGTGCTGTTGCGCATCCCCGGCACGCCGGCGGCCGTGGCGACGACCCTGGATGGTTATCCCCTTGCGCAGGCGGGGAAAGGCGGATACGGATTGCAGGTCGCGCTCGTTTCCTCGGCCATCGGCTCGCTTGCCAGCGCGCTCTCATTGATGCTCTTGGCGCCGCCTCTGGCGAGCCTGACGCTGATGTTCGGCCCGCCTGAAGTCTTCTGGATCGCGATCTTTGGCCTGACGAGCATCGTCTTCCTGGTCGGTGGAAACGTGACCAAAGGACTCCTGAGCGCCTGTTTCGGCGTATTACTGTCGCTGGTCGGTGCCGACTCCATTACCGGAAACGATCGCTTCACTTGGGAAAATCTCCACCTGCTCGACGGCATCAACGTTGTCGTTGTTCTGGTGGGCTTATATGCGATGCCGCCGGCGATTTCCTTGCTGGAAGAAGTGTTGCCGGAAGCGACCAAGGCGTCCATGCGGCTGCATACCGAGAGCATCTGGAAAGCGATCCCCAACATGCTCGGTTACTGGAAGACGTGGGTGCGCGGCTCGATCTACGGGATTCTCGTTGGCATCCTTCCCGGTGCGGGCGGGTCGATGGCGGGATTCCTCAGTTATAACGCAGCGCGCAGTGACTCCGCGGATCCTGATAGTTTCGGCAAAGGCAATCCGGAGGGCATTGCGGCATCGGAAGTGGCCAACAACGCCGATACGGCTGCGGCGATGATTCCGGCGCTTACGCTCGGCATCCCCGGTACTTCGGTCGCAGCGGTTATGCTCGGCGGCATGATGATCCATGGCCTGCAACCCGGCCCGATGCTATTCCGTGAGCATCCGGATGTCGTCTATGGCTTCATGTGGCAATTCCTTGCCTCGGGGATTCTCCTGTTCTTCCTGGGCGGATCGCTGGCGACGAATGCCTTTGCGCAGGTGTTGCGTCTGCCGCGCCAGCTTCTTGGTCCGATCATCATGGCGTTGATGGTGGTCGGGGTGTTCATGATCCATGAGTCGATGTTCGATGTGTATCTGATGCTCGGCTTCGGCCTTATCGGCTACGCGATGGATCGTTTGAAATTTCCGATGGCACCCGTTGTGCTCGGGCTGATCCTGGGCGAATTTGCCGAAGGCAATCTGCGCCTGGCGTTGCGCATGAGCCGCAACGACTGGTCGATTCTGTGGAGTCGCCCGATATGCCAGATCATCATCGTCTTTACGGTGTTCGTCATCGTCTGGCCGATGATCAAGAAGATGCTGGCGAAGCGGAAACTCCGCGGTGGCGCGTTGGCTGCAGAGATGGAGAAATAAGTCGGGCGCAAAAACGAGAAATGCCGCGGGTATGTCGTCTGCAACGCCCGCGGCATTTTTTTGTGGATTTACTGGGGAAAATCAAATTGAAAAAGCAATCGACAATTCGTTGTGCCGGGATGGCTGGCAAGTTTTTTGTGTCGTGTGCCGTGATCCTGAGTCCTTTGACTTGCATGGCCGCTGACGCCTTGGGGCAGGCCGTTCCCTATTCGGCAGGTGTCGAACGACCGACGATCAAGGTGCCGCCGAATGCTACGGACACGCACCACCATATCTACGATTCGCGTTTTCCCGTCGATCCAAATTCGACGCTGAGACCTCCGGATGCGACGATCGCCGATTACCGGCTTTTGCAGAAGCGCCTGGGTATCTCACGCAACGTCATAGTCCAGCCGTCGACCTACGGCGTCGATAACAGCGGTCTGATTCAGGCGCTCAAAGATTTTGGCCCAGGCGCGACTCGCGGGGTGGCGGTCGTTAACGACAAAGTGACCGATGCCGAACTGAAGGAGTTGAACTCCGTCGGCGTGCGGGGAATTCGCTTCAATTTCTCGGTCGCCGGTGATGCGACAAGCCTGGACATGGTGCTTCCGCTTTGTGAACGGATCCGGCCGATGGGGTGGCATATCCAAGTGGTGGCAAACCCGGCGACGATTGCCGCCAATGCCGAAATCTGGAGCAAGAGTCCGTGCCAGGTCGTTTTCGATCACCTCGCGCACGTTACCGAACTGAACGATCCTGCGCTGGATCTCATTGTCAGACTCATGCAGCAGAAAAAGGCATGGGTGAAACTCTCCGGCGCGTACATCCGTTCCAAAGAGGGGGCGCCTGCCTATGCTGACCGGACGCCAATAGCCAAGGCGTTTATCCAGGCGGCACCGGAACAGGTTGTTTGGGGGAGCGACTGGCCGCATCCGACGTCGAAGCTCGACAACAAGCCCGATGACGCGATTCTTTTGAGCCTGCTCGGCGAATGGGCGGGCAGCGAGGAATTGATCAAGCGCATCCTCGTCGATAACCCGGCGAGACTGTACGGGTTTTGATCGTTTGGCGGGAGTGCGGGGATGAGACGAAGTTTTCGCGCTGTCGTCCCGTCGCCGCGCCAATAGCCTCAGCCGTCTTGCGCCGTGCTGTTCTCCAGCCCGATCGAGTGCGGGAAGAGTTCGATCAGTCTCAGCGCGGCCGGGGGGAGGTAGCCGTTCTCCCGGTAGGTCACGACAAGGCGTCGGCGCATGCTGACTTCGCTTGCCGGGACTTCTTTCAAGCGCGACGCATCGGGATTCGATTCAAGATGCAATCGCGATATGAAGCTGAGCAGCCCCGTTTCCGCGATCAACGCGGGCAGCATCATTAGCGTGGTGGTTTCCACCTGGACCTTCGGGCGCGGCAAGTGGAGCTGGTCAAAGGCGCGGTCCAGCCAGTCGCGGGTCGGCGCCCCGGGGGGCTGCAATGCCCAGCGATACGAACACAGGTCCGCCAGTGTCGGTTCCTTGCGGAATATCTCGTGGTCGGCGGCTGCGGCCACCACGATCATGTCTTCGGTGAGCACTTCAGAAACCAGGCCTTCTTCCGCGGTGCTCTCGGTTCCGACGATCAGATCGAGTTCGCCTTGGAGCAACTGTTGCCTGAGTGAATCGGAAAGCGCCACGACGGTTCGCAGGGTGACCTTGGGCGCTTCCGCCAGCATTCTCGTGACGGCGGACGGCAACAGGAACTGAGCCGCCGTTGGCACGATTCCGATACGTATGTGGCCGGAGATGCCGCCGCCCAATTCCTTGATCTCCCTCTCGGCGTCCTCGACCTGGGAACGCAAGCTCCGCGCCCACTTCAGCAGCACCCTCCCGGCTGCGGTCAGGCGAATACCTCGCCCTGATTTCTCGAACAGCGGCGCTCCGCACGCATCTTCCAGGCGGCGCAGACACCCCGTCAGTGCCGGCTGCGTGCGGTGGAGCACATCTGCAGCCCGGCCCACGTGTTCAAGTTCGGCGATGGTTTCGAAATAGCGCAGATCTCGCAAGTCCATTGCAAAAGCCTCGGTGATCGGTTTTAAAAAATTATCGATTGGAGTTTATGTTTTGCGATGGGAATAATCAACCACAACGAAAAACAGATTTGTCACGGCATTCAGTGAAACCCGCGGAGTTCGCTCCGACATTTTTTTGGAGGAATAACACATGAGCTATGCTTCCCCGACCCCTGATGTCATCCGCGACTTTGAGCGCGTCAGTCCTGAAATCGTTGAACAGGCATCGAAATTTGCATCCTCGATCCTGGCGGACGTCGCCGGACGTCGCGGCGCGTTGCACGGGCGCATTTCACCGTTGGCGCCGTCCATGAGATTTGCCGGCCCCGCACTGACAGTGGAAGTGCGCCCCGGCGACAATTTGATGATCCATGCCGCATTGGCCATCGCCAAGCCCGGCGACGTGATCGTCGTCGATGGCAAGGGCGACCTGAGCAGCGCGTTGATGGGGGAAATCATGTCGCAGCAATGTGTGGCGCTGGGCGTCACTGCCGTCGTCATCGACGGCGCGGTGCGTGACAGCGAGGCGATCTGCGAACTCGGATTCCCGATGTTTGCCGCCGGACTCAACCCGAATGGCCCGACCAAATCGGTGGCCGGCCGGTTGAATCACCCCATTTCGATCGGTGGGGTCAGCGTCAATCCGGGGGATCTGGTCGTTGGCGATGCCGACGGCGTTACCGTGATCGAGCGCGAAAAAGCGGCAGCGATGATGCCGCTCGCTGAACAGAAAGTCGCTGCGGAGACCAAGCGGATTGCCGAGATCAAGAGCCGTCAGGCGCTGGCGCCGGGCTGGCTGAATGGTGCGCTGCGCACTGCCGGCGTCATCAAGGAAGGAGAAACGTTGTGAACAAGCGGCCGGTAATCCTGATCACCGCGGCGGATCTGGCGCCGCAGGCACTGGCATTGCTGAACGACTTTGAAATCGTTTATGCCGGCAAAACCCCGAGCGAGGACGACATTGTCGCGCTGTGCAAACAGCACGATCCCGTGGCCATCATCGTGCGCTACAGCAAGGTCGGCGCGCCGGCGATGGATGCGGCGCCGAGTCTCAAGGTCATCTCCAAGCACGGCAGCGGAACGGACACCATCGACAAGGAGGCGGCAAAGCAGCGCGGAATCCAGGTCGTTGCCGCGGTCGGCGCGAATGCGGCGGCGGTGGCGGAGCAGGCGTTGGCGCTGCTGCTGGCGTGCGCCAAGTCCGTGGTGACGCTGAATGCGCGGATGCACGCCGGTTTCTGGGACAAGGCGACGCACAAGAGCGTTGAACTCGAAGGGCGTACCATCGGCGTGGTCGGGCTCGGCGCCATCGGTCTCCGCTTCGCGAAAATGGCCGATTCAATGGGGATGCGTGTGCTGGGGTTCGACCCGTTCGCCAAGGAATTGCCGGCGTACGTCCAGCGGGTCGATCTGGAAGCGATCTGGCGCGAATCCGATGCGATCTCATTGCACTGCCCGCTGACCGACGACAACCGCAAAATGCTCAACGCGCAAACCCTGGCGGCGTGCAAAGACGGGGTGATTGTCGTCAATACCGCGCGCGGCGGGCTGATTGACGAGGCGGCGCTGCTCGACGCGGTACGTTGCGGGAAAGTGTCCGGCGCCGGGCTCGACAGCTTCGCGGTGGAGCCGATGACCGCGCCGCATCCGTTCCACGGGGAGTCCCGCATCACCTTGAGCCCGCACATTGGCGGAGTCACCGCCGACGCGTATGTCAAGATGGGATTGGCGGCGGCGCGCAATGCGCTGCTGGTAATCAACAATCAACGCTGATGCAGAGAAACATCAGCTACGGGAGCAGTACACCATTGTCACTCAACGCAGGAGACTGAAAATGAACACAACGAAGCTTATGGCTGCGTCGCTGGCCATCCTCGTCGGAAGCACGCCGCTCGCGTCGATCGCCGCGGATAAATGGACCGGCTACACGTATTCCGCGGTGTCGAGCACCGCTGCCGTCAAAGGCATGGAGCGCGCGATCGAGAAGGTCAAGACCGACACGGGCGGGCAATTGACCATCAAGCTCAATCTCGGCAAGAGTCTGCAAATAGGCTCGAACGACATCACGCAGGCGGTTGGCGATGGCCTCGTGCAGTTTGCGGCGGATGGCTTCTTTCTTGGCTCCGTCCCGATCGCCGGCGTGCTTCGGTTGCCGCAACTGATCAACTCCGAGAAGGAGTGGAAGATGGCGGCTGCCGCGATGGAGCCGTATCTGAAGAAGGGGTTCGAAAAACAGGGCGTGGTTTATCTAGGGCAGTATGTTTATCCTCCGAACACCCTTTTTGCCAACTTCAAGATCGAGTCGCTTGCCGATCTCAAAGGGAAGAAGATTCGCGTCACCTCGCCAGAGCAAGGCGAATTCGTCAAATCGTTCGGTGGCCTGCCGCTGAATCTTCCGGGAACCGAGGTTCCGACCTCGCTGGAGCGGGGTGTCGTTGACGGGGTGATCACCGCGAGCGCGGGCGGCGCAAGAAACTGGCATGAATTCCTGAAATACAACTACCGTTTCGGCGTCAGTTACTTCAATAGTGTCATCATCGCGAACAAAGACGCTTTCGAGGCGCTCCCAACCAAGAGCAAGTCGGCTCTGGTCCAGGCGGTCCGGGCGGAATGCGACCGCATCAACGCCGAGTTCCTGGAGGATGAACTCAAGCAGATGGAGGTTCAGAAGAAGGCGGGGATGACCATCATCAACGCGCAGGCAGCCGATTCGTCGCAGGCGATCAAAAAGCTCGAGCCCTATTGGTCAGAATGGGCCAAGGCCAAGGGGCCGGAGTTTGTCGAGGCATTGGCGGCGGTAAGAAAAGCCATCGGGAAGTAGCAGAAATTCAGCGGTTCTTGAACACTTATTAGCAAATCTGCGGTGGCTCCTGCCGCAAGAAGGCGCCAGGAGCCAACTGCCAGGAGGGCGGTATGAATCTTGTTTCTCAACTATTGGCGCGTCTATGTAACGCGCTCGGCGGGGCGACGTTGGTGGTGATGACCACCATTGTCGTCGTGGATGTTTTCCTGCGTACGCTGTTCAACCAGACGCTGGGTTTCGTCGAGGAAATAACGGGCTACCTGGTTGCGGTGGTCACTTTTTTCGGGGTCAGCATCACCTTCCGTGAAGGGGCGATGTTTCGCGTGAGCTTCCTTTATGAAAAGTTTCCGTTGGCGCTGCAGAAAGCCTTGGGAATTCTCTATCTGACGATCACCATCGTTTTTTGCGGCACGATGATGTGGTTTACGTCGCTCATGGTGTGGAGTTCGTTTACGCGCGGAAAAATCGCGGCGACGGAGCTTCAAACCCCCATCTACATTCCTCAGATTCTTCTTCCTGTCGGCTTTCTGATCCTGCTGCTGTTCGCCGTGGACAGGCTGTTGCAGGGCGGGAGCATGGGCGGCTCCGAGGGGCACGCCGTGCCTGTTGATGAAGCGGCGGGAGAATAATTCATGGAAACCATCCTGATTCTTGGTTTGCTGATCGGCTTGATGCTCGGCGGCTTGTGGGTTCATTTTGCCGTGGGCATTTCTGCGATCTCGTATATCTACTTGCTTCGCGGGTTTGGCGGGCTGAAGTCGCTTGGCCTCGTCAGCTGGGGGGCAGCGGACAGCTTCACGCTCTCGGCGATTCCCCTGTTCGTCCTGATGGCGGAGATCCTGCTGGGCAGCGGTTTGAGTTCCCGGCTTTATTCGGCCATCTCGCCGCTGGTTCGACGCCTGCCCGGCGGCGTGCTCAACACCAACATCTTCGGTTGTGCGATCTTTGCGGCGGTCTCCGGGGGGAGTGCGTCCACGGCCGCCGCCATCGGAACGGTCGCCTTGCCCGAGTTGGGCCGGCTCGGCTACGACAAACGTCTCGCAGCGGGTTCGCTGGCCGCGGGCGGGACGCTGGGAATCCTGATTCCGCCCAGCATCACGATGATCGTCTACTCGACCTTTACCGAAACATCGATCCCCAAGCTGTTCATGGCCGGCATCGTGCCGGGGCTTTTGCTGTCGCTTCTCTACGTGATCTATATCATGGGGCGGTCAATCGCCAACCCGGCGCTGGCACCACGGGCAACCGGCGGTGGCGGGGTCAGCCTGCTGAAGTCCGTCGGGGATCTGTTTCCCTTTCTTGCCCTGATCGGGCTGGTCATGGGCAGCATCTACGGCGGCGTGGCAACGCCGACGGAAGCCGGCGCGATCGGCGTAGTCAGCGCGTTGGTCATCGCGGCGAGTTACCGATCCTTGAACGTCCGAATACTCAGGACGGCGATCCACCGCACGCTGGTGATGAGCGGAAATATTCTCTTCATCGTTTTTGTTTCGATGATCTTCGCCTACGCCACCGCACTGTCAGGGTTTGGCGAAACGCTGGCCGAGTGGTTGCGGGATGCGGGGCTCTCGCGCACCGGTTTTCTCCTGGCCGCCTTGGTGTTCTATGCCGTTCTCGGTTGCTTCATGGAAGGCCTGGGAATGATCGCGATCACCATCCCGATCATCTTTCCCACGCTCGCGGTATATGGCATCGATCCGATCTGGTTCGGCATCTACATCGTCATCTTGGTTGAACTCGGCCAGTTGACGCCGCCGCTGGGGGTGATTCTGTTCGTGGTGGCCAGCACCTGGAGGGAACTCAAGGTGGAAGACGTGGTTGCCGGTACCGTGCCATTCTTCGCCATCATCATTCTGTTCATCTTCCTGCTGATGGCTGTTCCGGACATTGCGCTTTGGCTCCCGAGCCAGATGCACTGATCGGCGAACGTCACGGCTTGATTTTCAGACTGTTTTTCGACAGGAAAGAGCGATGATTTTTCTGCAACCACCCGTGATCAACACGGCGGAAGTGTTTACTTCCATGCCTCAAAAATTCCGCCGTACCGGCGTGCGATCGGCGTGGGCCGACGCCAATCGCGGCGGCATCGAGACCGACTCGTTCCTCGAAGGACCGGTGTTCGACGCAGAAGGCAACTTGTATGTGACCGACATTCCCTTCGGCAGGATCTTCCGTATCGATCCGGCGGGAGAGTGGACGCAAATCGCCGAGTACGACGGTGAACCGAACGGGATGAAGTTCCTGAACTCGCGCGAGCTGATTCTCGCCGACTACAAGAATGGCCTGGTCATTTGCGACATTGCTACCGGGGAGACGCGCTCGTTCCTGGCACGTCGCAACAGCGAGCGGTTCAAGGGGATCAACGACCTGACGTTCGACTCCAAAGGGAATCTGTATTTCACCGATCAGGGCCAGAGCGGACTGCATGATCCGAGCGGACGGGTTTACCGGCTGAGAAGCAACGGCCAGCTCGATCTGCTGCTTTCCAACGTGCCGAGTCCGAACGGCATCGTGCTCTCGCCGAACGAGCAGGTGCTTTTCATCGCCGTCACCCGCGGAAATTGCGTCTGGCGGGCGCCCCTGATGGAAGACGGCAGCGTTTCCAAGGTCAGCCAGTTCTTTACGTCATTTGGTCCCAGCGGGCCGGACGGCCTGGCCATGGACGAGAGCGGCCGTCTCATCGTCGCCAATCCCGGCCTTGGCGTGGCTTGGGTGCTGAACCGCCGCGCCGAGCCGGAAATGGTCATTCGCAGTCCAGTCGGCTTTTTGCCCACCACGGTAGGCGCGTCGTTGACGAATCTGGCGTATGGCGGGCCGAAGCGGACCACGCTGTTCTGCACCGAGTCGGTGACTGGCAGCATTTTGCGCTTTGAGATGGAGATTCCTGGCGTGCCTGTGAGAAGCGGAGGCAAGGAAGTCGGAGAGAACAAGCGAACCGGGCAGTAACTGGAGATGTCCGTTTAACGAGTGAGGTTGGGAGGGAGTCATGCAGGGAGAAACGCTTGCCGTGCCACATTCTTTCGGGATGTCGCCCCCGAAATTCGTGCCTCCCCCCGGCGCCACAGATTGCCATCACCATATCTTTGACCCGCGCTTCCCCCGTCCGAACGGGCGTCAGGGAATCTGGGGAACCGTATCGGACTACCGTCTGCTGCTCAGACGGCTGGGGCTGTCGCGATCGGTTATCACGTCGCCGCAGAGTTATGGCTTTGACAACAGTTGCCTCGTCGACGCGCTTGATAATCTCGGCCCTACTACGCGCGGAGTCGCTGCGGTGAAACTGGATGTCAGCGACGAAGAACTGGCGCGGCTGCATGCGCAAGGGGTGCGCGGCATCCGACTTTATCTGATCGGCGATGCCCCGACGCCTCCGGAGCAATTTGCCGCATACGCGGAACGCATCGCCCCGCTTGGCTGGCACATCCAGATGGTCGCCGTTCAGGGAGACGCGCTTGTCTCCGCAGAGTCGGCATTAGCCAGACTGCCGTGTACGCTGGTTATCGATCATTTCGGGTACGTCGCTCAACCAGAAGGAATCCGCCACCCGTCGATGAGCACGCTACGCAGGCTGCTCGACACCGGGCGTGTCTATGTGAAGCTGTCGGCGCCCTACATTACCTCGCGCGTGGGACCGCCGGACTACGCCGATGTTGATGAAGTGGCTACGGAACTGGTTCGCCACGCTCCGGAGCGTATGCTCTGGGGGACAGACTGGCCCCATCCGCTGGTAACGACGGAGCCCAAACCGGATGATGCCTTGATGCTCGATAGGCTTTCTCTTTGGGCGCCCAGTGAAATGCTCCGAAACCAGATTCTGGTAGTGAATCCGACGCGAGTTTATTGGATGAGTTAGCCCGCAGCCGGTGGCAGTTGACGAACAGGGTCTGCGCGTTCGTGCGTCAGGTTGCAAGGTTTCCGTAAAGTCCGTGGCTTTGGCCGGAGGCGCCTTTTGTCTTGCGGCTGCCGAGTCGTTTCACTGAGTTGCCGACGACCAGCTTGCCGGCGAGCAACATGTGGCAGAACGGCGCACCGGGCGACGTGACGCGCTGTTGCAGCAGGCGCAGGGCTTCCGCGCCGAGTTCGTCGCGGGGGACATGGACGGCGGTCAATGGGATGTCGTGTGTTTCGGCGAGGTTGAATCCGTCCATGCTCATGACGGAGATGTCGCCGGGGATGGTCAGTCCGGCATCCAGCAGCGCGGCAATCGCCCCCGACGCCATGAAGTCGCCACCCGCCAGGATCGCGGTCGGGTACTGGTCGCGCTGCAGCCTGGCCAGGTGCGCGGAAATTGCCTCCCTGGCCTCCTCGGCGGCGAATCCGGTGGTGGTGACCAGATGGCGATTGTCGTCGAAGGCGACGTTGTGTGCGGAAAAGGCTTCGCGGATGCCGTTCAGCCGCCGTTCCATGGTGCTCCGCCGCAGGCACATCAGGGCCAGGATGTCGCGATGCCCGTGCTCGATCAGGTACTTTGCCGAGAAGCGTCCGATGATCTGGTGGTCGGGCGATACGGCGTCGAGGCGCATGCTTTCGACATCGCAGTTGATCATCACGCAAGGCTTGCCGATATCCGCCGCCAGCGCATGTACGTGGGGATCGTCGATGCCGATGACGATCGCGGCATCGCAGGCCGGGCTGCCCAGTTTGTTCATGAACAGCGGCACATCCGCGTCGTTTTCCTCGATGGCGCAGTAGGCCAGATGCACGTCGCTGTGCGCCACGGCGTCCCGGATACCCTGAATGACCTTGTAGTAGAAGATGTCCGCACGCAGATCGAAAGCGCGTTTTGGGGCGAAGACGGTGACGTTGTTGAACAGCAGGCGGCCCGCCGAAAGGTTGGCCAGGACGCCGTTTGAGCGTGCGCATTCGAGAACCCGTTGCCGGCTCTTCGCGCTGGTGTTCGACTTGCCGGCAAGGACACGCGAGACCGTGCTGATGGATACGCCCGCTTGCCGCGCGATTTCGGTGATTTTCAGTTTTCCGCTCATGTTTCTTTCATGGAAAAATTTGCATAGATAATTAAACTTTAATAATCAGTTATGTTCAATCGTTTTTCGTCTGTATCTTGAGGGTAAAAGAAAATTTTTGCGAAATCTCCCGTTGATTTGTCCCGGAAGGAACGCTTAACTTGTCATCTCAAGATTGCCACCAAGAAGAGCCGGCCCGCGAAGCGGTGATTTGAGCGGGAAACGGATCCAGAAAGGCGCTTGCGATGATCATTTTTCAACGATTCAGGAGGACAGACATGAAATTGAAGCATCTCGGCTTGGTACTCGCGTTGGGCATGATGGCTCATACGGTTGGCGCCGTGGAAAAAATGCGCCTCGGACACGGCTTGCCGGAAGATCACGCCGTGCATAAGGCGGTCGTGAAATTTGCCGAACTCGTCAAGGAGCGCACGAACGGCGAAGTCCTGATCACGGTGTTCGCCAATGGCGTGCTGGGCAACGAGCGCGAGATGCTCGAACAGGTGCAGAACGGCGTGCTGGAGATCACCAAGGCCAGCGCCTCGCCGCTGGAAACGTTCTCCGCGGAATACAAGGTCTTCAACCTGCCGTTCGTATTCCGTGACCGCGAACACTTCTTCAAGGTGCTGACCAGCCCGGTCGGCGAATCGATCCTCGCTTCCTCGAAGAAGAGCGGGTTCATCGGCCTGGCCTACTATGACTCGGGCGCACGCAGCTTCTACGGCAAGAAGGCGATCAATACGCCGGACGACCTGAAAGGCCTGAAAATCCGCGTGCAACAGAGTCCGACGACGATCAAGATGATCCAGGCGATCGGCGCGACGCCGATGCCGATGGCCTGGGGCGAAGTGTATCCGGCCCTGCAAACCGGCGTCGTCGACGGTGCCGAGAACAACGTCACGGCGCTGACCAACGGCCGCCACGGCGAAGTCTGCAAGTTCTATTCGGAAACCGAGCACCAGATCGTTCCGGACGTGCTGGTCATGTCCGCCGCGCGCTGGGATTCGCTGAAGAAGCCGATCCAGGACATCATCAAGAAAGCGGCGGTCGATTCGTACGAATATCAGAAGTCCCTGTGGGGCGCGTTCGAGAAGGTCGAGCGTGAGAAGTCCATCGCCATGGGGGTGAAGTTCAATACGCCCGACAAGAAGGCTTTCGTCGCCAAGGTCAAGCCGATGATGGACGAGGAACGCAAGAATCCGGCCATCGCCAAGCTGCTCGACAGCATCGCCGCGGTCAAGTAATCCTCTTCCTCCCCGCTGTCTGATACGGCTGGCTGTCCACGTGCGGGGCGGCCGGCCGGAGGATGCCCATGAATGCCCTCTTTCGCTTGAAGCAGCCGGTCGACCGGTTGCTTGAGACGACGCTCGTCTGTCTCTTCTTCGCCCTGTTCGCCTGCGTGATCATCCAGGTGTTCACCCGCTACGTGCTCAACGATCCCTCGATCTTCACCGAGGAAACGTCGCGTTTTGCCATCATCTGGCTGAGCCTGCTGGGAACTGCCTACGCCTGCGGCCGCCTGGAACACATGGCCTACACCATGTTCCCCGAGAAGCTCCAGGGCGACAAACTGCTCTCCCACATGCGCTCCGTCGCGGTGATCGTCCTGCTTTTCGCGGTGACCGTGATGTGCTTTGGCGGCGGGCGGCTGGTATTGCGCGCCCTGCAGTTCAACCAGAGATCAGCCACCCTGGCGCTGCCGATGGGTTACGTTTATCTGTGCATTCCGATCAGCGGGCTGCTGACCGTGTTCTACCAGCTGCTGATCCTGATGAAGCCCAAGCAGTTCAGACCCGTCGATGAAGTCGAACTGGCGCTGGAGCACGTCGCCGAGGAAGAGCGCAAGCTGGCTGCGGGTACGGAGGATAAGCCATGATCGAACTGACCATCCTGGGCGTGGTTTTCAGCCTGCTGCTGTTCTACGGCGTGCCGGTCAGCTTCTGCATCGGTATCGCCACGCTGCTGGCCCTGTTCAACGTGACGCCCGACCTGACGACGGCGTTCGTCGTCTCGGCGCAACGCATGACGTCGAGCCTCGACAGCTTTACCCTGGTGGCCATCCCGCTGTTCATTCTGGCGGGAAGCATGATGAATACCGGCGGCATTGCCCTGCGCCTGATCGATTTCGCCAAAGTCGTGGTCGGCTGGCTGCCCGGCTCGCTGGCGCACATCACGTGCGTGGCCAACGCCCTGTTCGGCGCGATTTCCGGCTCCGCGGTGGCTGCGGCCGCGGCAGTCGGCGCGACGCTGTCGCCCTTGCAGCGCAAGGAAGGCTACGACATGCCGTTCTGCGCTGCGGCCAACGTGGCCTCGTCGCCCTGCGGCCTGCTGATTCCGCCGTCGGGCGCGCTGATCGTGTATTCCCTGATTTCCGGAGGCACGCCGGTCGACGTCCTGTTTGTTGCCGGCTACATCCCCGGGATATTGATGGCGCTCTCGGTCATGATCTGGGTTGCCTGGGTGGCGCACAAGGGCGGCCTTCCGGCGACAGTGCACCGCTATTCGCTGAAGGAGGCCACGCGCATTACGCTGCGCGCCATTCCGTCGCTGCTGCTGGTGCTGATCATCATGGGCGGCATCATCGCCGGCGTGTTTACCGCGACCGAAGCCGCCGGTGTCGCCGTGCTCTACACCTTCGTTTTGAGCCGCTTCTTCTACAAGAGCCTGAGCTGGAGTGCCCTGGTCAAGAGTACGCTGGACGCTTCCGTCGGCACGGCGGTAGTCATGCTGATGGTCGGGGTGTCAATGACGATGTCCTGGCTTCTGGCGAGTACGGGATCGGCGAAAATGCTGGCCGACGCGATCATCGGCGTGTCGGACAATCCCTATGTGCTGATGTTCATGTTCAACGTGCTGCTGCTTCTGCTCGGCACATTCCTGGACATCACGCCGGGTCTGCTGATCTTCACGCCGATCTTCCTGCCGGTGGCGATGAAGCTGGGCATCTCTCCGGTGCACTTCGGGATCATCATCACCTTCAACCTGTGCATCGGAATCGCCACCCCGCCGGTCGGCAGCACGCTGTTCGTCGCCGCGCGCGTCTCGCAGGTGTCGCTGGCGCTGTTGACCCGGCCGCTGTTGCCCATGTTCGCGCTGGAGATCATCGCGCTGTTCCTGGTGACCTACTTCCCGGAACTGTCGCTGTGGCTGCCCAGGATGATTCTTGGAAAGACCGGCTGACGCCTGTCGGTATTTCGTTTCCGTTCTCCCGCCGCCAGCCCTGAATGCCCCGGATTCCAACGGGGCAGGGGGCGGCACGATTGAAGACTTGCCCTAGGAGATTGCCATGTCCATGTCCCGCAACCCGTTTTTCTCGCTGATTTCGGAGGGGGGCAACCGTCTCGCCTTCCTGGGTGACACGGCGCACGTTGTCCACGTGTTCGTTCTCGAAGAGGATCTGATCCGCGTCATGCTGCTGCCGAGCGGCGACCTGCGCTTTCCGCGCACCTGGGCGATCGCGCCCGGGCTGGACGATGTTCCCGCCGAGGGCCGGGACCGGCTCGATTTGACGGGCTTCTCCCTGCCTGGCTACGAGTTTGCCGAGACTGCCGATGAGTTCTCGATATCCACGCCGCGCATACGGCTGACGATCCGCCGTGAAGGCTTCTTGTGCCGCTGGGAGATGAAATCCGGTGGCGACTGGCTGGTGGTGGCCACCGACCGCGCGACGCAGGCCTACAACTTCGGCTGGTGGGATGACAAGGTTTACCACTACCTCAAGCGCGAGCCGGACGAGATGTATTTCGGGCTCGGCGAGCGGGCCGGCGACGCCAATCGGCTGGGCCAGAGCTACCGCCTGTGCAACGTCGATCCGATGGGCTACAGCGCCAGGACGACCGATCCGCTGTACAAGCACATCCCGTTCTACCTGACCTGGAAACGGGACAGCCGGCAGGCCTTTGGACTGTTCTACGACACGCTGTCCGATTGCACCTTCGACATGGGCAAGGAACTGGACAACTATCACGGCCATTACCGCTATTTCAAGGCGGATCACGGCGATCTCGACTATTACTTCATCGCCGGCAACCAACCGGCCGACGTTACACGCCGCTTCACGTGGCTGACCGGTCGGCCGGCATTCACTCCGAAGTGGGGCCTGGGCTACTCCGGCTCAACGATGTCCTACACCGATGCGCCGGATGCGCAGCGGCGCATGGGCGAATTCCTCGACGGCTGCCGCAAGCACGACATCCTGTGCGATTCGTTCCATCTCTCGTCGGGCTACACCTCGATCGGGCCGAAGCGCTATGTCTTCAACTGGAACCGCGACAAGTTTCCCGATCCGGCCGCGTTCGTCCGCAGCTATCTGGATGCCGGCGTGAAATTGTGCCCGAACATCAAGCCCTGCCTGCTGCGCGACCATCCGCGCTTTGCCGAGGCCGAAGCGGCGGGGCTGTTCATCAGGAACCCCGACGGCAGCCCGGCGCTGGTGCAGTTCTGGGACGAGACCGGCGCCTACCTCGATTTCACCAATCCGGCGACGTACGACTGGTGGAAGGCGCGGGTGACCGACGCGCTGCTCGACTACGGCATTGCCTCGACGTGGAACGACAACAACGAGTTCGAAGTGTGGAGCGACAAACCGCTCGTCGACGGCTTCGGCCAGCCGCGCCGCGCGTGCGAGGCCAAGCCGCTGCACACCCTGCTGATGATCAAGGCGTCGCGCGAGGCGCAGGCGGCATACGCGCCGGAAAAGCGTCCTTTCCTGATTTCCCGTTCCGGCGCCGCCGGCATGCAGCGCTACGTGCAGACGTGGTCCGGGGACAACTACACCTCGTGGGAAACGTTGCGCTACAACATTCGCATGGGCCTGGGCCTGGCGATGTGCGGGATTTCCAACAGCGGTCACGACATTGGCGGATTCGCCGGTCCGAAACCCGAACCGGAACTGTTCCTGCGCTGGGTGCAGCACGGCGTGTTCCTGCCGCGCTTCTCGATCCACTCGTGGAACGACGACGGTACGGCCAACGAGCCGTGGATGTATCCCGAGATCACTCCCTATGTGCGCGACCTGATCAAGTTCCGCTACCGCCTCATCCCTTATCTGTACGACCTGCTGTGGCGTTACCACGACCGCTTCGAGCCGATGATGCGTCCGACCTACCACGATTTCCCGGAGGATCCGCGCTGCTTCGAGGAGAACGACGACATGCTGCTGGGCAGCAAGCTGTTGGTGGCGTCGGTCGTCGAGCCCGGCAAGCGCGACCGGAAGGTGTATCTGCCGCAGGGGGCGGACTGGTACGACTACTGGAGCGGCGATCGCTTCGCCGGCGGTCAGGAAATCGTGCTTCCGGCTCCGTGGGACCGGCCGCCCCTGCTGGTCCGCGAAGGATCGGTACTGCCGCTCAATCTGGCCGAACAGCATTTCACGCAGCCGGCCGACGAACGGGGTTTCGCGGTATTTCCGTATCGCGATGAGCGGGTGATCGAAGACGTCTTTTTCGACGACGACGGAGAGAGCCTGGCCTATCGTCGCGGTGGACAGGGTCAATGGCAGGTCCGGATCGCGGGCGATGGGCGCGAATTGCAGGTGCTGGTTGCCAGGACTGGCGAGGCGCACGTGGCGGCCGAGCCCGTGAGAATCCTGCTGCCGCGCCAGGAGCTGCGCACGGTGCGGGCGACGTCGGGCCGAATCCTGGACGACGTGGTAACCGGCGAATGGCGCGAGGTGCGGCTGGCCTTGTAAGCGGGCGGGGCCTTACACCACCCACGACGCCCATAGCGTCAGGGTGAGCATGGACGCGAGCGTGGAGGCCGAAATGAGCCAGGCCACGCTCTTGCCGTCGCCGCCCATGCGCATGGCCAGAATGTAGGCGGACGATGCCGTCGGCAGCGCGGCGAACAGCACCACGATCTGGAAATAGAGTCCGCTCAGGCCCATCAGGGTGCCGACGGAGGCGGCGATCAGCGGAAGCACGAGCAGTTTCACCGCGATCAGCCAGCCGGAAAAGAATCTCACCCCGGTTGTGCCTTCCAGCCGCAGCGCGGCGCCAACGGCGAGCAATCCCAATGCGATCGACGCGTCCGCCAGCCGCCCGAGGAAGACCTGGGCAGGAGTCGGGGGCACGATTCCCGCGGCATTCAGCGCGAAGCCGATGGCGGTGGCCCAGATCAGCGGATTGCGCAGGATCTCGCGCCACAGCCCCAGTTGCCCGTGCCGGGCAAGCATCCAGACGGCGGCCAGGTTTACGACCGGGACGGCGGAACCGAGGACGATGCCCATCGTGGCCACGCCGGCGGTACCGAACAGCATGCTGGCGATGGCCAGCCCGATATAGGAATTGAAGCGGAACGCGCATTGGTACATCGACGCGTAGGTAAGTGCCGGCATGCGCAAAAACGGCTTGGGAACGAGTCCGAGGAGCATGCCGGCCGCAATCGCGGTGAAGGAGGTGGCCAGCAAGGGGATGGCGGCGGCCAGATCCAGGCGGGTGCGGGTCAGCGCATTGATCAGCATGGCCGGGAAGAGGATGAAATAGACGAGCTTTTCGACGCCCGTCCAGAAATGGTCGCCGAGGTGCATCCAGCGCCGGATCGCGGCGCCGAGCAGGATCAGCGAGAAGTCGGGGAGGAGCAGGAGTGCCGTGGTCATCTCGAGAGTTTACCTGCGTTGGATTTCAGCAGCGGTGTGCTCGCAAAAAAAGTGCCGGGCACCGGCCCGGCAAACAGGAGGAGAAGCAGGAATCGTCTCGCCCGGGGGCTATCCGCCCCGTGTTGCTACTTCAGCACTCCGCCGCGCGTAAGGATTTCCACCAGTTTTTGCAGCGTCGCCGCGTCGGGTGTTGTCGCGGGTGACAGCACCGTGGTCGGGATGTCCAGACCGGACAGGCGGATTGCTTCCTTGATGCAGCCGGTGAAGGGGGCGTCGATTGCGTACATTCGCGACAGGATGGCCAGCCGGGTGAGCAACGCCTGTGCCGTGGCGAAGTCCTTTTCCAGGAAGGCCCGGTAGATGCCGCAGGTGATTTCCGGGGCGAAGTTCGAGGTGGCCGGGATGACGCCGTCGCCGCCGATCATCAGGGTGTCCAGCATGTATTCGTCGAAGCCGCTGAAGATCATGAAATCGGGGCGCGGTCCCTTGACTTCGAAAACGAGACGGCGGATGTGGCTCATGCAGTCCACCGTATCCTTGATGCCGACGATGTTCGGGCAGTCCTTCGCCAGCCGTCCGACAAGCTCGATCGACAGATCCTGTCCGGTCAGGATCGGGAAGTTGTACAGCAGCACCGGCAGCGGCGAGGCTTCGGCGATCTGCCGGTAGTGCAGGTAGAGGCGTTCATCGCTCAGCTTGGCGTAATAGGGATTCACGACCATCACCGCGTCGGCGCCGATGTTCCCTGCGTGCGTGCTCAGGTCGATCACTTCCTGGGTCGAACACGAGGCGGTGCCGATGATCACCGGCTTCCTGCCGGCGACCTGCTCGACGCAGAACTTGGCGATGGTCTTGCGGCTTTCATGCGGGAGGGTGGCGAACTCGCCGGCACTGCCGAGGAACAGGAAGCCGTTGACGTCCGAGGCGAGCAGGCGATCAATCAGGCGCCCCATGCCTTGTGGATCGAATTGCGCCTGGGCGTTGAAGATCGTGGGAACTGGCGGAATGACGCCTTTCAGCTGAAACGACATGATGCACCTTTCTTGAAAAGTTCCATGTATGGAAATACAATCCCGAATATGGAAATAGTGTAGCCGGGTGGTTTCCCGCTGACAAGGGACGAAGACAATGAAAGAACAGAAATCCGTGGCGCCGGCCCTGACCAAGGGTTTTTCCATCCTCGACCTGATCGCCCGCGAACCAGGCCTGGGGTTCGCCGAAATCCGCGACCGGCTCGGGTTGCCGAACAGCAGTTGCCATCACTTGATCACTACGCTGTGCCAGGTCGGAGCGTTGCAGGCGCGCGCAGATCGTGGCTATGTGCTCGGGCTGCGTCTGTTCGAGTTGGGCGCGCAGGCTGGCAACCAGCGGCAGTTGCACGAACTGGCGCTGCCGATGCTCAAGGACTTGGCGCAGCGGACGCAGCTCACGTGCCATCTCGGGGTAATGGAGGGTGCCGAGGCGGTGTACCTGCTGAAAGTCGAAGGGAGCCGCGAGATCCGCGTCAATACCTGGGTGGGCAAACGCTTGTCCCTGCATAGCTCATCGCTCGGCAAGGTGTTGCTGGCCGGTCTTCCCGAAAGCGAACTGGATCAAATCCTGGCCCTGGTTTCATGGGAGCGGAAGACTCCGCATTCCATCGTCGACCCCAAGGTGTTCCGGAGCCATCTGCAGACCGTGCGCGAGCGCGGCTGGGCGATCGATGACGAGGAAGATCTCATCAACATCCGCTGCGTTGCAGCACCCGTTCGCGACATTCAGGGCAACGTCGTCGCGGCAATCAGTGCTGTGGGAACGGTTCTCGATATTTCGCAAGAGCGCTTCGACGAACTGGCCGGTGCCTTATGCGCGACCGCATGGGAAATCTCCCGGAATCTGGGGCATTCGGCGCTTCCGTAGTCAGTCAGGTTGATTACGACAGAGCGTCACGTCATTCCGGCGAAAGCCGGAATCCACCGGTGCACCACTGGATTCCGGGTCAAGCCCGGAATGACGGATTCGGCAAGGTTGTCTTGTATTACCGTGACGGGCGGCTAGACCTTATAGGCTTTCAGCGCTTCCTCGATTTCCAGGCTCATCGCGCTCATCCGGCGCACGGCCTCGGCCGTGCTCTCGGTTGCGGCCGTGTTGCGCTCGGTCATTTGGGCGATCTGCTCGATGCGTTGGGAGATCGAGGTGCTGGCTGCACTCTGCTCGCGGACGGCCTCCGATATCTCCTCGACGGCGCTGACCACGCTGCTCGAACCGTCCTTGATCTCCTGGATCGACGTGCCGGCCTGCCGGGCATTCTCGACGCCCGTGTCGACCTCGCGGACAGCTCCCGACATGCTGGCCACGGCGGTTTTCGCGCTGTCCTGCATCTGGGTGAGCAAGGCGGAAATGTCCTGCGTCGATTTGGACGTGCGCTCGGCCAGCTTGCGCACTTCGTCGGCGACGACCGCGAACCCGCGCCCCTGTTCGCCGGCGCGTGCCGCTTCGATGGCCGCATTCAGCGCCAGAAGGTTCGTCTGGTCGGCGATTTCCTTGATGATGTTGGCGACCGAGGAAATGCGTTCGCTGTCGTCACGCAGCGCGTCGATGCGCGTAGAAGCTTCGCGCACCGAACCGGAAATCGTCTGGATGCCGCTGACCGTCGAGTAGATGACCTCGGCTCCCCGGTCGGCCTTGTCGCGTGATTCCTGCGTGTGCAGGCTGGCCTCGTGAGCCTGGTTGGCGACCATCGAGATGCTCACGGTCAATTGCTCGATGGCGGCTGCCATGCTGGCCGACGCGTCGCTCTGGGCATGCGAGTTTTCGGCAATCTCTGCCGCCGTCTTGTTAACGCTCTCGGTAATCTCCGTCATGCGCGCGGCGGCGGCCTGAATTTCGCTGAAACTATCGCGCAGCCGGGCCAGCAGTCCGTTGTAGGCCGCCAGCGTGTGGCCGACCTCGTCGTTGGAGCGCACGGCGATCGAATCGGTGAAGTCGAGTTCCGTCGCAGTGCGGGTGATGGCTTGCTGCATCGCGCGCAGCGGCCGCGCGATCGAGCGTCCAAGCATGAATCCCATCAATCCGATGAGCAACACGCCTCCGATGGCGGCCAGGATGGTGATCGTCTGTGTGCGGACGAAAGCCGATTCGGCCTCCTTGGATTCCGAATTGACGGTTTCGGTCGTGAGCTTGACCAGCGTGTCGAGTGCCTTGGCGACCTCGCGGTGTAACGGACCGATGTCACTCTGGATCATCATCATGGCCATCTCGGGGCTGTTGGCCGCCAGCTCGTTGATCCCCTTCACCCGCGCCATGAACGATCCCAGACGAAGTTTCAATTCAAGCAGTGCGGCTTTTTCCGCCTCGGCAGTCGTTCTGTCGGTGTAATCCTTGACCTGCTTCAGAAGCAATTGATAGGTGGCCTCCATCTGCTTTTCGATTTCCGCGCCATTGGCCGCATCCGTTGCGCTGGCCCGGTCGTAGAGCAGGGGAATCGACGCGAGATAGGTCCCGCGCAGTTCACTGACCAGCAACAGGGCGGGAACGGAATGCTCCGAAATCTCGACCATGTTTCCGTTGACCTGCTTCAGACCGTAAAGTCCGAGAGTCGAGACGGCGGCGCTGGTCATCATGGCCAGTCCGACCAGAACACCAATTTTCTTGCTGATCAACACGGCTTGTTTCCTGTCTTCTTGAGTGTAATGGGGGAAAGGCTGGTGGGCATCGCGTCAGTTATCCTGCATCAACGTCAATTCCTCGTTGATATGGCGCAGGCGGATGGAGAGGAGCCTGGCCAGCTTGGTCATCAGCACCAGGGCGATGCGCTTGTGCTGGTCGGCGAGGTAGTTGAACTTCTCCAGCGAGAGGACGTACATGTCGCAGTCGCGGATGGCGATGGCGTCATTGCTGCGCTGGCGGTTGTCGAGGAAGGCCTGGCCACCGAGGAAGTCGCCGCGTCCGTAAGTGGCGATGTGTTTCATCGCCCCGCCGCGGCCGACCGAACCGACGATCTTCACTTCACCCTTGCGGATCAGGAACAGATCGTTGCTCGGATCGCCGAATGAGAAGATCGTTTCGCCGGCCTTGTACGAGCGCTTTTCCAGACAGGCTTCGAGATCGACCAGCGTGTCGGGCTTGCTGCCCTTGAACAACTCGATTTCGTGCAGTTCCAGCGGCGGCTGCTCGTCTGCGTCGGGGCGCTTGCTGTCGCCGAGCAGACGGGCCTCGACCCACTCGATCGCGGCTTCCAGCGTGGGCAGATAGATGACATGCTCGTCGTCCGCGCGCAAGCCGGCGAGTTCCAGGAACTCGCGCAGATCGCGCCCGCTGGGCAGGCGCTCGCGCACGTTGGACAGCAGCAGCGGTACATTGCGCTCGGCCAGCGCGTCGCGCACCAGGTTGAGCATGTGCGCCGCCGTGACGTCGACGGACTGCACGCGTTGCAGGTCGAGGATCAGGTATTCGGTGCTGGCCAGTTCGGGTTCGAGCGTGCGGTAGAGCTGCTGCGCGGTACCGAAGAACAGGCTGCCCTGGAGTTCGAAAATGACTGCCGAGTAGCCTTTCTTTTCGAGGATACGCATCTCGCTCTCGGGGCGCTACCACGCGGACGAACGCGCGCTGACGAGACTCTTGCGCCGGACCACCGTGCCGCCGAGCTGCTCGCGCAGGAGGCGCAGACTCGCAC
>JARKPC010000078.1 GCA_029975435.1 Propionivibrio sp.
TCGGCCTCTCTGTGGGCGAGGAGGACGGCGGGCCGGCGGTGGTGGTGAACGTATGGGAGCGGATTTCGGTGGAAAGGCGCATTTTCAGCGCCGCCCATGAACTCGGTCACCTCATGTTGCATCCCGACGCCTACGACGTCAACAAGGTCGATGAGAGCAAGGAGGAAGAACAGGAGGCCGACCGTTTTGCCGGGCATTTTTTAATGCCGAACGAGGGGTTCCGCAAGGAATGGAATGAAGCGGCCGGATTGCACTTCGTCGACAGAGTCTTCAAGGTCAAGCGCATTTTCCGGGTCAGTTATAAAACCGTGCTCTCGCGTCTCCTGGAAGAAGGGGCTGTGGACAAATCCATCTGGATGAAGTTCAACATGGCCTATCAGCAACACTTCAACCGGAAGCTTTCCTTCAAAGAAGAACCAATGGGCATCGATCCGGCGGAGCCGTTCGGGATGCAAAGGTTCGATTTCTACGAAGACCGATTCAAACGCCTGACCAGGGAAGCGGTGGAAAAAGACAAAATATCGCTCAGCCGCGGTGCGGAGATGCTTCGGATCGGCATTGAGGAGATGCAGGACCTGCTCCAGAATTGGGAGGTCATTCTGTGACACGCCGCCCGGCTCCCCGCAAGTTGATGATCATGGACGCATGCGTGCTGATCGATTTCATCAAGGCGGAGCGGGCCGTGCTGGAACTCGTGGTGAAACATATCGGTCCGTTGCACGTGACCAGCCCGGTCGTGGACGAGGTTAACGAAATCGATGATGAAAACGAGCTGGTAGCCCTCGGACTGATCATTATCGAGCCGGAAATCGAAGATGCGTATACCGCCGGCGGCCGATCCGGACCGTTATCGTTCGAGGACTGGCTGTGCCTGCTAACGGCCAAACGGCATGGTTTCACCTGCGTGACCAACGACAAGAATTTACGGAAGTTGTGCAAACAGGAAGGGGTTTCGTTGCTCTGGGGGCTCGAGCTTGTGGCCGAACTGCACAAGGTCGGCGGAATCACCGGCAAGGAGGCGGAAGCTCTCGCTAAAGCCATACGGCGGTCGAATCCCAAGCACATCACCGAAAAGATCGTCTCGCGTTTTTTGGATCTCATTCGGCGGCAGGAAGGTCACAGGTCCCGGACATGATGAGCCGATCATTTGAACATTATGGGAATTCCGTCACCCAAACCTGGTGACGATATGGTGCGACATTGATCGCAAGAACAACCCAAACGGAGGTTTGAATCCAATGGCAAAAGATGATCCTTCAATGCGCGGTAACAGATCGCGAAATCAAACGAATGGCCGTCTCAGAGACACCCGCGACGACAAGCACGTGGGCACGCTGGAAGAACAGTATGACAGGGATTTCGGGGTGCGCTCGGACATGCATGTAGACACTCTGCTCAAACAGACCGGTCATTCATCGGTGAACAAGCTTATCAAGAGCGGAATCGGTAAGAAGGAATAAAGACCGCCCATCAAATCACCGAGCGGATGGCCTGGCGGTAGTTCTCGATGATCTGCTCGCGGTACTTTTCCATGGTGGGATGCAGGAATGGACGGGGCGGGATGACGATCACCGCGCCGTTGGGGTGCTGGATGGTGGCTCCGTATTCCATCACCGCGCCGATGTTCACCAAGTCGTCGCCGTCCTTGTTGACCGTGCCGCGCAGGAGTCCCACGAAAGCCCGATCCGCGAGGATGCGTTGAGTGATCGAATTGACGAGGAAGCCGGTGTCGATCAGGGCCTTGCTGGAGCCCTTGCGTGCGATGGTGCTCTCGGCCAACTTGACGAACGCCTTGCCGCCTGGTGCCTGGGAGCGGATGCCGCGCTTGATCTCGCGGACGAGGAGAAGGGCGTTCTTGATGGTCGCCTGCCGGATCGCCAGAGCGAGCCGGGCTCCGGGATTGGCGGCCAGTTTCGCCTTCGCCTTGTCCCAATCTCCGAAACGCTTAACTCCCATGCTGGCGCACCAGTTTCAGTACCTTGTGGGTCACGACACCGAAAAGACGCTCCTTTACCACGGTCTGAACCCGGAAAACGTCCGCGCCGCTTTTCACCCGGTCTTCCGGTCTCACGTCCAGTCCGGGGAGCACGCAGGCCGTGGCGTCGATCTTGTTGGCGAGGTCTTCCGGCGGCGTTTCGATAAACTCGAGCGGAAAACTCTCCACTTCAGTGAACGACGCGTCGTCCGATCCATACAATCGTTCACCCGGAACGGCACGCAGCAACGCGGCTTCCTGCCCGCTTGCCAGGATCAGTTCTCTCACATCCCCGGCGGCCGAAGTTTTCTCGGGATCGCTCAGCAGGCTCACAGCTCAAGCTCGCTTCCTTGATCATAGATAACCGGCGCGAGTCCGCCGGGCGTGATGATGTAATCCTCCGGTGACGCGGCGGCTCCCGGCTTGATTTCACCCAGCCGCTGCTTGTAGACGGCCTTGAGGTCCTCTTCGAGTCCGGCCCAATGCTCGGGCTGCTTGGTCTTGTCCACCCGCTTATCGCCGCTGGAAAATGCGAAGGCGTTGGCGGTCTGGGCCCGCATGACCTGGCAGGCATGTATTTGGCCAAGTAAAAGCAGCAGTTCACGAGTCTCTCCTTCCGGCTCCGGAACCACCTCTCCGTTCACGACGGACATGGAAAGCTCCAGGTCGCGCGCCAGACGATAGACGCCTTTCAGGATGCATCGGGAAAGGACGTCATCGGTGAACAGCTCGGCCTGGGGGTCGGACAGGTCGGTCCGGAGAACGACGACGAGATCAGCCAGCGCCACCTTCCACCTCCGTCAGCCGTTTCTTGAGGGCGTCGATCACCGTTCGTCGTTTCTCGCCCGCCAGATGGGCTTTGAGCTTGTCGGGATCGCCTTCGGTGCCGATCCGGGAGATGGCATCGGCGGCGGTCAGCCCAGAGAGGTCTTCGTCTTGAGTTTCAGACGCAGGGCTTTCGTTCTGCTTCAGGGGATCGTCCTTGCCGTCCATCCGCGCGAGCCTTCCCGCGGACAACGCCGATTCCATTTGGGGGGAAAGCGCGTCCGTTTCAAAGGTCTCGCCCGGATCGAGACGCAGCTTGGCGTCGGCGATGATCAGGACTCCCGGTCGGATGTTCTTCAGTTTCACCGTCACGGTTCACCTCCGTCAGCCGAGAATCTTGATCTTGGCGAGAATGTCCGGGCGGGTGATGCCTTGCCCCAGTTCCGACCAGACGAGCCAGCCCGTCTTGAAGCGGGTCTTCTGCTCGATGGCTTCGGTCTTGAGGTTTTCGCGCACCGGCAACTTGCCCACTTCCTCGTCGGGGATGAGCAGCACCTCGTCGATGGCCTGCGCGGCCGTCAACAGAATGCCGCCGGTCCCGTAGTTCTTGATGACGCCCTTGGCCCGCAGTTCGGCTTTGGTTTCCGGGTCGAGGTTCCAGCCCCGCAGGTCATTGAAACGCCGGCCCCTCATGACGATGTACTTCACCGTCAACTCGAGGTCTTCGATGATGGAGATCGCCTCGTTGAGCGCCTCCTCGGTGAGGGTCGCGCCGGTCACCTCCACGGTGTTGGCTGCGGGAACCGCCGCCGAAAGCACCGTAATGGTCCGCTTGTCGATCTCCTTGCGGATTTCGTCCGCGGCCGAGGTCTGGATGTCCATCAGGGTGCCGATGTTGCCGTTCTTGAGCACCGAAACGTCGACCATGGGTGCGGAGTGGATGCGGTTGGTGGGAAACTCCACTTCGTCCTTGCCGACTTCCTGCTCCTGAGCCTCGCCTTCGGTGGAAATCCAGTAGGCCTTCACTTTGGGCTTCTTCTGGTAAAGAGGGCGCTCTCCCTTGGGCAGAGTGTGCTTCGTGAGCAGGAGCGAAGAGATCTCCTTGCGCTTGATTTCCTGTTCGATGGGTTCGGCGATGGCCGCGGCCAGCGCGCGCATCCCTTCCGGGGACTCAAGCGCCTCGGACATCAGGCGCGCCATCGTCTCCATGTATTCCTGGCTGTGCACGTTCATGCGGATCGTCTCCATTTCGTTTTCCCCCTTTAATCAGATGAGCAGCCGGAACTTGATCGTTCCGCCGGAGACGGAGACGGCCCGGGCGATGACTTCCTCGCCCGCCTGCACGCCTGCGGTGAGTTTGCCGTTGGCCGAAACCTTCAGGTCGTCGCCGGGATTCACGGTCCCTTCGAAGACGTCGGTCTCGTAGACGCCGCCCATGCAGTAGATGCCGGGCATCTCTCCGTTCTTGTAGTCCTTGATCAGAATGCCGAAGGACTTGGCCGTCGGCGTGGTGTTCACGGCGAAGAGGTCGTTGCCGACGATCCTCACCACCTGGCCGAGTTGGCCGTCGCCCTGCAGGTAGCCGTCGCCGTATGCGAGGCCCCGGTGATTGGGATTGATGAAAGCCATGGTCATTCCTCCTTTGTCAGTTGGTCGAAACCGGTTCGCCGGTCGCCGTCGCCACTCGCTGCCGGTAGGCGGCCATGAAGCCGCTCTTCAGCCGGTCCTCGAGGCTCGTCTTTTTGTCTTCCACATCCTTCGGACGGACGCCCGCGTCGCTGCGCAGGGGCGGGTCGTCGCAACCGCATGACGCCTTCGCGGTTTCCGCGCCCGCTCCTCGGTTCTTCGCGTCCTTGTCCTCGGAGTGACCGCGGGAACCGGCCTTCATCATCCGCTCGAAAGCGGCTTCGCTGGCGGCGAAAGCGTCGTCGGAAAGACCGGCCAGACGGCTCAGCTCCTGTTCGCGATCCTCGTCGCTCTCGAATGCCAGCCCGCTCTTTTCGATCTTGCGCAGGAGCTTCTGGGCCCGGCTCCTGTTCGCGGCGGCCTTTTTCTCCGCCTCCAGTTCCTCGAGCTGCTTCTGCAGCGCGAGAACCTGCTGTTTGAGTTCCTTGTTCTCCCGCTCCAACTCCTTGAGCCGGGTCTTGTCATCGGGCGCGGTCCCACCGCCGCCGTCGTCCTTCTTCTTGGCGGCTTCCGCCGCCCGTTCCTCGGTATCCTTTTGTTTCTCGTCCATTGTCGGACCTCCTTCAGAGTGGGTTGTCGAACCATCGTTTTCCGCCGCGGCGACTTTCAGAATGCGGGCGTTCTCGTCCGCGCCTTTGCGGTCGAGAAGCCCGAGCCCGGTGAAAGTGACGCCGGGGAGGATTTCGTAGACGGGTTGCCCTTTGAGCTCGCCGCCCTTGTTCTTGCGCAGGTGGACGCAGTAATCGCTCTTCGAAACGACGCGTTTGCCGCAGATCGAGCACTCGCCTTCCTCGTAGTCGCATTCCATGGAGACCTGGGAGATGATCCCTTTGCGGATGAGCTTGTAGGCCAACTGCGCGTGTGGGCTGTCGGAGACATAGAGTTCGCCCGCGCACTCGATCCGGCCGCCGCTTTCGTCCTCCACGTAATCCGCCCCCACAATGCCGCCGACGATGTCGGTGAAATCCTGGGAATGCTTCAGGTCGATCTTCTTGTTGACCGCCGTCATGTAACGGGCGGCCAGTTCGTCTGGGGTGAAGTGGTCGCCGTTCTTGTTCGTGCCGGCCCGGCAGAG
>JARKPC010000112.1 GCA_029975435.1 Propionivibrio sp.
AAAAATGCAGCCGGCCGGCTGCATTTTTTGTCTGGCGAAAGAGTCTGGCGGAAGATCTAGCCCGTTCAGTCGTCCTCGCACTCACCGTCGTGAATGTGCCCATGTTCGATTTCCTCTGCGCTGGCAGGCCGCACTGCGGTCACCGTGCAGGTGAATATCAGGGCCATGCCGGCCAAGGGATGATTTCCATCCAGCACCACTCGGTCATCGGCAACCTCGGTCACGCGGTATATCATGACTTCGTCCTCATCGCCTCCTTCCGGCAGGCCTTCGAATTGCATGCCGACCTGAAGTTCCTTGGGAAACGACTTGCGCGGTTCGATCTGGATCAAGTCCGCATCGTATTCGCCGAAGGCATCGTCGGGCTGCATCTTGACGACGACCGATTCGCCGACCTTCTTGCCCTGCAGGGCTTCCTCGATCATCGGAAAGATATCGTCGTAACCGCCGTGCAGATACACCAGCGGTTCCTTGCCGGCATCAACCAGTTCCCCATCGGGATCTGTGACGTTGTAGTCGAGGGTAACGACCGTGTTCTTGACAACTTGCATGTTCATGAATTGAGTTCCTTCACCGCGCGCAAGACTTCGAGCGCGTGGCCCTTGGCGTTGACTCCGTACAGCACGAAACGGAGGACGCCCTGTT
This sequence comes from Propionivibrio sp., assembly GCA_029975435.1. Classification (GTDB taxonomy): domain Bacteria; phylum Pseudomonadota; class Gammaproteobacteria; order Burkholderiales; family Rhodocyclaceae; genus Propionivibrio. The sequence goes on from JARKPC010000112.1 coordinate 646, forward strand.
TGTCGATAACGAAAGTCGAGCGGACGATGCCGTGCTTTTTCACCCCGTCGACTTCCTTCAATTGCCACACACCGTACTGCTTGCAGGCGACACCTTCCGAATCCGACAGCAAGCGCACCGAGATGCCATGCTTGTCGCGGAATTCGGCGTGCTTGATGCAATCGTCGCGGCTGATGCCGAATACGATGCACCCATGCCGCGAGAACTCGTCTTCATGATCGGAGAAATCGGTGGCTTCCAGCGTGCAGGTTGGAGTGTCGTCTCTCGGGTAAAAGAAAAGGATGACATGATTCTTGCCCTGATACTGGGTGATATCGACGTTCTCCATATCCGCATCGGGGAGGACGAACATCGGTGCCGCTTGTCCCTCTTTCAGCATGTTGCCTCCTCAAAGACCCTGACTTATCGCCGCGAAGCGATCAAGTTGGCCGGATTGTATCAATCTTCTGCCGCGCGACCACACGTTAACATTACATCAGGCGCGCTAGAATTAAACTGCTGACTTTGACGCAGACAGCGGGCAATCGAAATGATTCGATCACTGACCGGAGAAGCAATGAACCGACTATCGATCCTGAAACAGACATTCGCTATTTTTTTCCTGCTGATGGTGGGTACCGTAACCGCGTCGGCTGGGCTCGTTGTGGAACTGTCGTCGGAAGCCAGCCGGCCGGCAAACAATGATCTGGCGCAGGCCACGGTTTCCGCGGAAGCAACGGGCGCAACTCCCGGCGAATTATCGAGGCAGATCAACAACGCCATTTCCGAGGCGCTGAAAACGGCCAAGGGGTATCCGGCCGTCAAGGCCAAGACCAGCGGCACCAACACCTATCCGGTGTACGCGAAGAACGGGAAGATCGAGTCCTGGCGCATGCGTTCTGATATTTCGCTGGAGTCTGGAGACACCGCGGCGTTGTCGGAACTACTCGGAAAACTGCAAGCCTACCTGGGGGTTTCGAGCCTCAACATGCTCCCGGCGCCCGAAACGCGCCGAAAGGCAGAGAACGAGGCGATGCTTGACGCCATTGTCCTGTTCAAGGCGCGCTCAAAACTGGTGGCCGAGGCCATGGGAAAGAACTACAGCATCACGCACCTGACAGTCAGTACCGGGGGTCGTTTTGCTCAGCCGGTTATGCGAGCATCCAGGGCCATGTCCGCCGAAGCAGCGGTGCCCATGCCTATGGAGTCGGGCGAGTCGCTGGTTACCGTATCCGTTTCGGGAAAGATCGAGATCGAGTAGAAGCGCGATCGAGACTGACGAACCTTGAAGCTACGGCTTGGCCCCTGAGGATTCCTTGGCCGGCCGCGCGTTGCCGGGAGCTGTTTCCGGAATCTGGACGAAGACTTCGTCCTGCCGGATCATGCCGAGTTCAAAACGCGCACGTTCCTCGATTGCGTCGTAGCCCTGCTTGAGATCGCGCACCTCGGCATCGAGTCCGGCATTGCGGATTTCCAGCTTTCGGTTGCCTTCTTTCTGCTGCTGCAGTTGCTGGTCCACTTCCCAGACGCGCAACCAACCGCCCTTGCCTAGCCAGAGCGGGTACTGCAGCATCACGAGCAGGGCGATCAGGGCGATGGATAGCCAGCGCATCGAATCAGTGAGGAGTAAGGAGTGAAGAGTGAGGAGCAAAGGCCGCGGCCGCGCCCATCATTCGTCTCGCTCCCCCTCGCTCGCTCTCCTAGCGAATGTTGTAGAACGCGTCGAGGCCGGGATAGCCCGCAGTGTCGCCGAGATCCTCCTCGATGCGCAGCAACTGGTTGTACTTGGCGATACGGTCCGAGCGTGAGAGGGAACCGGTCTTGATCTGCAGGGCATTCATGCCGACGGCGATGTCGGCAATGGTGCTGTCTTCGGTTTCGCCGGAACGGTGGGAAATCACCGCCGTGTAACCCGCACGCTTGGCCATCTCGATGGCGGCGAAGGTTTCCGACAGTGTCCCGATCTGGTTGATCTTGATCAGGATCGAATTGGCCACGCCCTTCTTGATGCCTTCCTTGAAAATGCGGGTGTTGGTCACGAAAACGTCGTCGCCGACGATCTGCACCTTGGCGCCAAGCTTGTCCGTAAGCAGCTTCCACCCGTCCCAGTCGCCTTCGGCCATGCCGTCCTCGATCGAGACGATCGGAAACTGGTCAACCAGATTGGCCAGATAGTCGACGAACTGGTCGGGGCCAAGCTCCAGGCCCTCGCCGGCCAGAACATACTTGCCGTCCTTGTAGAATTCGGATGCCGCGCAATCCAGGCCGATCAGCACGTCCTCGCCCGGGAAATATCCTGCGGCCTCGATGGCCTGCACGATGAGTTGCAACGCGTCGGCGTGGCTGGCGAGGTTGGGGGCAAATCCACCTTCGTCGCCTACCGCAGTCGAGAAACCTTTCTTGTCGAGCAGTTTCTTCAACGCATGGAAGACTTCGGCTCCGCAGCGCAAGGCTTCGCGGAACGAATTCTGGCTCACCGGCAGGATCATGAATTCCTGGAAATCCAGGCTGTTGTTGGCGTGCTCGCCGCCGTTGATGATATTCATCATCGGCACTGGCATCTGCATCGGCCCGGAACCGCCGAAGTAGCGATACAAGGGCAGACCTGACTCCTCGGCAGCGGCCTTGGCAACGGCCATTGATACGGCGAGGATGGCATTGGCCCCGAGCCGCGACTTGTTCTCCGTGCCGTCAAGCTGGATCAGTGTCTGATCGATGAAAGCCTGCTCCTGGGCATCCAGCCCAATGATGGCTTCGGCGATCTCGGTATTGACGTTCTCCACGGCCTGGATGACGCCCTTGCCGTTGTAGCGTGTGGCATCGCCGTCGCGCAATTCGATGGCCTCGCGTGAACCGGTAGACGCTCCTGAAGGCACGGCGGCGCGCCCCATGACCCCTGACTCCAGCAACACATCGCATTCGACGGTGGGATTGCCGCGGGAATCGAGAATTTCGCGTGCAACGACATCAACGACTGAGCTCATGTTTCTTCCTTTTTATCAAAGATGATCAAGCAAGCTGCCACCCGGAATTACCGGCGGCATTTACTGCAATTCATCCAAACCGGCCGCCTTCACTGCCCGGTCAAGCGCCGCCAGTGTTGTCAGCAGGCTTTCCATGCGGCTTAGCGGCCAACTGTTCGGGCCGTCCGACAGCGCCTTCTCGGGACATGGATGCGTTTCCATGAACAGTCCCGAAATACCCGCGGCCACGGCAGCCCGCGCCAGTACCGGCACGAATTCGCGCTGGCCACCGGATACGGTGCCCTGCCCACCCGGCAACTGCACCGAATGCGTGGCGTCGAAGACCACCGGGCACTCCGTCTCGCGCATGATTGCCAAGCTGCGCATGTCGGAGACCAAATTGTTGTAGCCGAACGACGCGCCACGCTCGCAGACCATCAGGGTATCTGCGCCCCCGTTGGCTTCCCTGGCCTTGGCGACGACGTTCTTCATGTCACCCGGAGCAAGGAACTGCCCCTTCTTGATATTGACCGGTTTCCCGCTCGCCGCCACAGCATGGATGAAATCCGTCTGACGACAGAGGAAGGCCGGAGTCTGCAGGACGTCAACCACGGACGCGACAGCACGAACTTCCGCCTCGGTATGAACGTCGGTCAGCACCGGTACGCCAACCTGGCGACGCACTTCGTCAAGCAGTTTCAAGCCGGCATCGAGCCCCGGACCGCGGGCCGATTTACCCGAGCTGCGGTTGGCCTTGTCGTACGAGGCCTTGAAAATGTAGGGAACTCCAAGCCGGAAACAGATTTCCTTCATTGTTCCGGCAACCTCGACGCACAGTTCCAGGGATTCCGCGGTGCACGGGCCGGCGATCAGGAACAGCGGCTTGTCGAGACCGACATCGAATCCGCAGAGTTTCATGCCTTGCCCTGTCCGGCAATCGCGGCTCTGACAAAAGACGTGAAGAGCGGGTGCCCGTGACGCGGCGAGGACGTGAACTCAGGGTGGAACTGGCAGCCTACGAACCATGGATGCATGGCTTTCGGCAGTTCGATCATCTCGCACAGGTCGGTACCCGGCGCCCGTCCCGAGACGACAAGGCCTTTGGCTTCCAGTTCGCTCAACAGCGTGTTGTTGACCTCATAGCGGTGGCGATGGCGTTCGACGATTTCGGCCTTGCCGTAGATTTCCCGTGCCAGCGTACCATCCACAAGCTTGCAGACCTGGCCGCCAAGGCGCATGGTGCCGCCGAGATCCGAGTTTTCATCGCGTTTCTCAAGCCTGCCGGAGGCATCCTGCCATTCGGTGATCAGGCCGATCACCGGATACGGCGAACTCTTCTCGAATTCCGTGCTGTGCGCACCTTCCATGCCGGCCACGTCACGCGCGTACTCGACCACCGCCAGTTGCATGCCGAGGCAGATGCCCAGGTAGGGAACCTTGTTCTCGCGTGCATAGCGTACCGCCGCGATCTTGCCTTCCGTGCCGCGCCGGCCGAAGCCGCCCGGCACCAGAATGGCGTCCATCCCCTTCAGGACGGAACAACCCTTGGTCTCGATCTCTTCCGAATCGATGTAGTGCACCTTCACCTTGCTGCGCGTATAGATGCCGGCATGCACCAGCGCTTCGGTCAACGATTTGTAGGATTCGGTCAGATCGACGTACTTGCCGACAAAGGCGATGTTAACCTTGTGCTCGGGATTCTCCAGTGCGTGCACCAGACTCTTCCACACCGACAGATCGGCGGCGCGGGCCAGGATATTGAGCTTGTGGCAGACGATCTCGTCGAGCATCTGGTTGTGCAGCATCGCAGGGATCTTGTAGATCGAATCGGCGTCCAGGCATTCGATCACGGCTTCGCGCTGCACGTTGCAGAACAGGGCGATCTTTCCCTTCTCGTCTTCGGGAATGGGGCGATCGGCCCGGCACAGCAGGATATCCGGCTGGATACCGATTTCCCGCAGCTCCTTGACGGAGTGCTGGGTCGGCTTGGTCTTCAGTTCGCCGGCCGTCGGAATATACGGAAGGAGCGTCAAATGCATATAGCAGGCGTTGTTCCTGCCCTCCTGCAGCCCCATCTGGCGGATCGCCTCGAGGAACGGCAGCGATTCAATGTCGCCGACCGTACCGCCGACCTCGACGATAGCCACATCCGCGCCTTCCGCGCCGCGTCGGATATGCGCCTTGATCTCGTCGGTGATGTGCGGGATTACCTGGACCGTCTTACCAAGATATTCGCCACGCCGTTCCTTCTTGATCACCGTTTCGTAGATCTGGCCGGTGGTGAAATTGTTGCGCTTGCCCATCCTGGCACTGGTAAAGCGCTCGTAGTGCCCGAGATCCAGGTCGGTTTCAGCGCCATCCTCGGTGACGAAAACTTCACCATGCTGGAACGGACTCATCGTTCCTGGATCGACGTTGATATAGGGGTCAAGCTTGAGATGGGTAATCTTGATGCCGCGCGATTCGAGGATCGCACCCAGAGATGCAGCAGCAATGCCCTTGCCCAGAGAGGACACCACACCGCCGGTAACGAAGACGTATTTGGTCATGTGAAAAGTATGCAGCGGGAAATTCGAATTGTAGCCCAAAAAATGAGGCCACAATAAGGGCTTGATGGAACGCGGCATTCCGTCCTCGCCCGATGCGCCGACCTCCATACCACCGCAATCGTATAAGATTGTGCTTTCGCGGCTTCACACGAAACAATGCACTATCCCGAGAACAAAATGAATCGCTCGCATCGATCGACACAAACCGGCCATTCGCGCCCCGTATCGTCATGTCCGGCACGCCTGGCAATGGTCCTGGCGGCATGCCTTCTCGCTCTCTCGCTCGCGGGATGCGGCAAGAAAGTCGAGAAACCCAAGGACACGCAGCCATTGGTCATGAACGGCAAGTTCCCCATAGCCGAACCGGCCCTGTCCAACGCCGTCATTCGTGGCGACATTGCAGAAATCCAGAAGATTATTGGCAACGGCGCCGACATGGACACCAGGGATGCTCTTGGCCGCACACCGCTGCACATCGCTGCCTTCTACGGGCGCGTCAAGATCATTGAACTGCTCATTGACAGCGGCGCGGATGTCAATGCCAAGGACCATACCGGCATGACACCGCTGCACGCCGCCGCAATCTCCGGGGGACGACCGAGCGTGCAAGCCCTGCTGGACAAACAGGCAGACATCGGCGTCCGGACCGAAGCCGGGCAAACGGCTCTGCATCTGTCAGCGGCAACCGGACAACCCAAATTGAGCCGATTTCTGATCGAACGCGGCGCCGATCCGCAGAAAAAGGATTTTGACGGCCACACGCCGCTGTATTTCGCCAAGAAGAACTACCACCCGCAGACAACCGCCACGCTAGAGCAAGCCATCGCCAAGAAGCCGTCCTCGCCGGCTGCGCAGAAGTAGTTACATCGCCTCGCCACCGCGGATCAACCCGACGGCGATTCCTTCGATTTCCAGCGGCTGTCGGCGTGTGTCGACAACAATCGGGGCGAAGTCTGGATTTTCCGCAATGAGTTCGACAACGCTGCCATGCCGACGGTAACGCTTGACCGTCACATCGTCTTCGAGACGCGCCACGACGATCTGCCCGTTGCGCGCTTCGCTGCTCCGATGAACGGCCAACAAATCGCCGTCGAGGATGCCGGCATTGATCATCGACAATCCACGCACGCGCAGAAGGAAATCGGCACGCGGCTTGAACAGACTGGCATCGAGCGCATAACGCGCCTGCACGTTTTCCACGGCTAGGATCGGACTGCCCGCGGCGACACTGCCGATCAGCGGCAACCCCAGTTGCTCGACCAACCGGATACCCCGCGCGGAACCGGGCTCCAAAACGATCACTCCCTTCTTGGCCAGCGCCCTGAGGTGTTCCTCGGCAGCGTTGTGCGAGGCAAAGCTGAAGGCGTTGGCAATTTCGGCTCGCGTTGGCGGCGCGCCAAGAACCTCCAACGAATTGCGGATGAAATCGAGTATTTCCTGCTGGCGCGGCGTAAGTTTCACCATGGCGGTTTTCTCCGAGTCGTATGCTGTATTTTTATACAGCATACGTAAAAACGCAAGCCGACCGCAACCGGGTCTGATTATCTGATCCAGCCGCTGGCAAAATCCTCGATGGTGCGCGACAGTTTGTGCGGATCGTGGCGGATGTAGTCGGTTTCGCTGGTGAAATCGCGCTCCACGATCTTGATGCCCTTCTGTGCCAGCAACTGACGGTCCCGCAGGCGGACCGGGATCTTGCCCTCCGCCTCGTATTTCTGGACCAGGCTGCGGCGCAATTCGCCGTTGTTGACCAGCAGATAGTCGATCGCTCCCTCCCCGAGATACTGTTCGAGCACCCGCACGAAATCCTCGACGGCGAAACCATCGGTTTCGCCATGCTTGGTCATGATGTTGCATACGTAGATAATCTTGGCCGCAGAGTTGCGCAACGCGTCGACCATACCCTTGCACAGCAGGTTGGGAACGATGCTCGTATACAAATCCCCGGGGCCAATGATCACATAGTCCGAGTTATCGATCGCTTCCTTGGCCCGTGGGTTCAGGCATCCTCCCCCGAGCAGGAACGCATCGCGGATGGGAATGCTGGCATCGTGTTTCGGCACATCGATATCCGTTTCGCCGAGGATTCTCTCGCCGTTCTCCAGCGTCACTCCCAGGCTGACATTGTCGAGCGTCACCGGGATGACCTTGCCATGTACGTTGAACATTTCGGAGAGTTCCTCGATGCCGCGCTCGAAGTCCCCCACGATGTCGGTCAATGCGGTCAGCAGCAGGTTTCCGACGGTATGGCCGGCGATGCGCCGCCCCTCCTTGAAGCGATATTCGAACAACCGGCGGACAACCTCGGTATCCTCCGCCAGTGCCACGATCGCCCGGCGCACGTCGCCCGGCGGCAGAATGCCGAATTCGTCCCGCAGTTCGCCGGTCGACCCGCCCGAATCGGCAACCGTGACGATGGCCGCCAGATTCAGTCGCCGGTTTTTGCCGAGGCCTGACAGGACGTTGAACGTCCCGGTGCCGCCACCAATGGTGGTGATGTTGCATTTCAATTCCGAGTGCTGTTTGCGCATGGTGTCATGCCATCCCTTTTTTCATCCCCGCCGGCCACTGCTGCGGCACAGCCATTTGCGCGATGCTTCCTTTATAATCGCTTTCCCATCCCCGTTCCATGCCAAGACAGTGAATCCCAATCTCAGCAAGCTGCAAACCTACCCATTTGAAAAGCTGCGCCAGCTGATGGCCGGCGTGATCCCAAACCCCGATCTGTGTGAAGTCAAACTTTATATCGGCGAGCCACAACACGAGACCCCCGGATTCATCAAGGATGCCCTGATTGCCGGCTTGGGTGGCCTGTCGAGCTATCCTACCACGCTCGGACAACCGGCATTGAGACAAGCCATTGCCGCATGGATGAAGAATCGCTACGGGCTCGACGGCATCAACCCGGAGACCGAGATCATTCCGGTCAACGGCTCCCGCGAAGCGCTGTTTTCCTTCATCCAGACGGCAATCGACCCGACTCGCGGCTACGTGCCGCTGGTCGTCAGCCCCAACCCGTTCTATCAGATTTACGAAGGCGGGGCCTATCTGGCCGGCGCCGATGTCCGCTTCCTCAACTCGGTACAGGAAAACAACTTCGCCTTCGACTATGCCTGCCTGTCGGAAGAGGAATGGCGTCGGGTGCAATTGCTGATTGTCTGCTCGCCCGCCAACCCGACCGGCAAGGTGCTGGATCTGAACGACTGGAAAGAACTTTTCGCCCTGTCCGACAAGTACGGTTTCGTCATCGCTTCTGACGAGTGTTATTCGGAGATCTACTTCGACGAGGCCAAGCCGCCGCTGGGCGGCATGCAGGCGGCAAAGTTGCTGGGGCGCAGCTTCGACCGCCTGGTCATGCTCTCCAGCCTGTCCAAACGATCCAACGTGCCCGGCATGCGTTCCGGCTTCGTGGCGGGCGACGCCGCGGTACTCAAGCAGTACCTGCTCTACCGTACCTACCATGGCAGCGCCATGAGCCCGGCAATACAGGCCGCCAGCATCGCCGCCTGGAAGGACGAAGCGCACGTCGTCGCCAACCGCGAACAGTATCGGCAGAAATTCGCCGCCGTCACCCCGCTGCTGAGCCAGGTGCTCGGCACTTCGATGCCCGACGCCAGTTTCTACCTGTGGGCGAGAACTCCGATTCCGGATACCGAGTTCGCCCGGCGGCTGGCCGCTGACTATAATGTCCATGTTCTGCCGGGCAGCTTCCTCGCGCGTCCCGCGCACGGAATCAACCCGGGTGCCGGATATGTGCGCATCGCCCTGGTGGCGCCGCTGGCGGATTGTCTCGACGCCGCCAACCGCATTCAACAGTTCGTTTCACACCTCTAGGAAATATCAAATGCAGCAATTCCAACAGATCATCGAAGAAGCTTGGGAAGACCGCGCCTCCCTGCAGCCCGGGACCGCTCCCGCCAAGGTTGGCGAAGCCGTTGCAAAAGTACTTGCCGAACTCGACGCCGGCACACTGCGCGTGTCCGAGAAGGTCGACAGCGAATGGATCACTCATCAGTGGATCAAGAAAGCAGTTCTGCTTTCATTCCGCCTTGAAGACAACGTCGTAATGGACAACGGACCTATGCGCTACTTCGACAAGGTGCCGACCAAGTTTGCGCAATACAATACCGAGCAATTCAAGCGCGGCGGCTTCCGCGTCGTGCCGCCGGCCACAGTCCGCCGCGGGAGCTTCATCGGCAAGAATGTGGTGCTGATGCCCTCCTACGTCAACATCGGCGCCTATGTCGATGAAGGCACGATGGTCGACACCTGGGCCACCGTCGGTTCCTGCGCGCAGATCGGCAAGAACGTGCATCTTTCGGGCGGCGTCGGCATCGGCGGCGTGCTGGAGCCTCTGCAGGCCAATCCGACGATCATCGAGGACAACTGCTTCATCGGCGCGCGCTCGGAAATCGTCGAGGGCGTCATCGTCGGCGAGGGGTCGGTGATCTCGATGGGCGTCTATATCGGCCAATCGACCAAGATCTTCGACCGCGAGACTGGCGAGGTCAGCTATGGCCGCATTCCGCCCGGGTCGGTGGTGGTTTCCGGCAACCTGCCTTCGAAAGACGGCAGCTACAGCCTGTACTGCGCCGTGATCGTCAAAAAGGTCGATGCAAAGACGCGCGCCAAGACGAGCATCAACGATCTGCTGCGCGGCGACTGATTTTTTCTTTTTTTCGCGTGAACGCGGCGGAGATAGCATGATTCTGGACAAACTTTTCCAGCTGATGTCTGAAAAGCAGGCGTCGGACCTTTTCATCTCCGCCGGTATTCCGATCCACATCAAGATCCAGGGCAACACCGTTCCGGTCAACCAGCAGGTGATGGATTCGGCAATGATCGAAAAGATCGCCTTCGAACTGATGACACCGGACCAGAAGAAGACATTCGAAGCCACGATGGAGATGAACCTCTCCTTCGGCGTCCCGCATGTCGGCAACTTCCGCATCAACCTGTTCCGTCAGCGCTCGTCGATTTCGATTGTCGTGCGATTCATTCTCGGCAACATTCCGGCGCTAAACACGCTGCTGATGCCCGAAATCCTTGCAGATCTGGTCATGGAGAAGCGCGGACTGATCCTGATCGTCGGCGCCACCGGATCGGGGAAGTCCACGACCATTGCCTCGATGCTCGATCACCGTAATGCCAACCGCACCGGCCACATCCTGACGATCGAGGATCCAATCGAGTTCCTGTTCAAGCACAAGAAATCAATCGTCAACCAGCGCGAACTGGGCATGGACACCCTGGGTTGGGAGCACGCGTTGAAAAACGCCATGCGCCAGGCGCCCGACTGCATCCTGATCGGCGAAATCCGCGACAAGGAGACCATGCAGGCGGCGATTGCCTACGCCCAGACCGGCCATCTCTGCCTGGCCACGCTGCATGCCAACAACAGCTACCACGCGCTCAACCGCATCATCAACTTCTTCCCACTGGAAAACCGCACCGCACTCTACCTCGATCTGTCCGCCAGCCTGAAAGCCATCATTTCCCAACGTCTCGTCAAGAGGCCCAACGGACAGCGCCTGCCGACCGCGGAAGTCCTGCTCAACACGCGGCACATCCAGGAACTCATCGAACGCGGGGAGATCCTGGCCATCAAGGAGGCTATGGAACAAAGTCTGGCTCCCGGGTCGCAAACCTTCGAGCAGGACCTGTTCCGGCTCTATCGCGATGGCATCATCACTCTGGACGAGGCACTGACCAATGCCGACTCGCCAACCAACCTGTCGTGGCTGATTAACAATTCCGAGATCGCATCGCCAAACGGCAAGGAAGAAAAGGCATCCGAGGCCGCCATAGAATTCTCCGAGACCAACGGCAGTGGCACCTCCTTCAAGGAATTCACGCTGAGCCTCGACGACGTGCCCGAAGAAGAAAACTGATGCCTGACAATACAACGCTCGATCTCGCCGAGCAGTTGGTGGCCTGCCCGTCCGTCACTCCGGAAGACGGGGGATGCATGGCTATCGTTGCGGAACGCCTGCGCCGCATCGGCTTCGCCATCGAAATCATCGATCGCGGCAGAGTGACCAACCTGTGGGCGCGCCGCGGCAGCACCAGCCCGCTGTTCTGTTTTGCCGGGCACGTTGATGTCGTACCTCCGGGCCCGACCGACCGCTGGCAAAGCCCGCCTTTCAAGCCGACCCGCCGCGACGGTTTTCTTTTTGGGCGTGGCGCGGCAGATATGAAAGGTTCCATCGCAGCTTTTGTCACGGCCACCGAAACCTTCGTCACCAACAACCCCGATCACGGCGGATCGATTGCTCTGCTCCTCACCTCGGATGAGGAAGGCGACGCCGTCGATGGCACCGTGGCCGTCGTCGAAGCGCTGCAGGCACGCGGCGCAACGATGGACTATTGCCTGGTCGGCGAACCAACGGCTGTTTTCCGGCTCGGCGACACGCTCAAGAACGGCCGGCGCGGCTCACTTTCAGGCAAACTCACCGTTAAGGGCGTCCAGGGACATATCGCCTACCCGCATCTTGCCCGAAACCCGATTCACCTTGCCGCCCCGGCGATTGCCGAGCTCGCTGCCACCGAATGGGACCAAGGCAACGAATTCTTCCCGCCGACGACCTGGCAGATATCGAACATTCATGGCGGCACTGGAGCATCCAACGTTATTCCCGGACACGTAGACATCCTCTTCAATTTCCGATTCTCGACGGCCAGCACCCCGGGGGAATTGCAGGCCAGGGTCCATAGCATCCTCGATCGAAATGGCGTGGACTACGAAATTGCCTGGACCCTTGGCGCCAAGCCTTTCCTCACCGGAGGCGGCGCACTGGTGGACGCCTCGCGACAGGCCATCCGCGACGAACTCGGCATCGAAACGGAGCTGTCGACCAGCGGCGGCACCTCCGACGGCCGCTTCCTCGCCGAAATCTGCCCACAGGTCATCGAGATCGGGCCGGTCAATGCCAGCATCCACAAGATCGACGAGTGCGTCGAGATCGCTGCGCTCGCGCAACTCTCCGCCGTCTATCGGCGCATTCTTCAACAGCTTCTTCCGTAACTGCAGACAAGCCACGTGACTCCCGACCTATACAAACAAGCCCAGAACGAACTCTCCACGCTGCGCGACCTGATGCGCTTTGCCGTCAGCCGCTTCAACGAGGCCGGCATCTTCTTCGGCCATGGCTCCGACAACGCGTGGGACGAAGCTGCCTACCTGCTCCTGCATTCCCTGCACCTGCCGGTGGACCAGCTCGATCCCTACATGGATGCGCGCCTGACCAGTGACGAACGTACCGCCGCTCTCGAGATCGTCCGGCGCCGCATCGCCGAGCGTCTCCCGGCAGCCTATCTGACCAAGGAAGCATGGCTCGGCGATTTTCGTTTTCATGTCGATGAGCGGGTTATCGTTCCCCGCTCTCACATCGCCGAACTTCTGCGCGAACAGTTGAGCCCGTGGGTCAATGATCCCTGGGCGGTGGGACGGGTTCTCGACATGTGTACCGGCTCGGGATGCCTAGCCATCCTGGCGGCCGACGCGTTCCCCGAAGCCGCTGTCGATGCGGTCGACCTGTCACCGGATGCCCTGGCTGTCGCCCGGATCAACGTCGAGGACTACGGCCTCGGCGAACGTATTCGCCTGATCCAGTCGGATGCTTTTTCCGCGATTCCCGCCGAAAAATACGACATCATCATCTCGAACCCGCCTTATGTAAACGCCGAGTCGATGGCCGGCCTGCCCGAGGAGTATCGGAGAGAGCCCGAGCTGGCCTTGGCCAGCGGAGAGGACGGCCTCGATTTCGTGCGCGTCCTGCTCAAGGAAGCGGCTCAGCATCTCAACCCCGACGGAATCCTGGTGGTCGAAATCGGCCACAACAAGGACGAACTGGAGCGCACGTTCCCCCGGCTTTCGTTCGTCTGGCTCGATACGAGCGCCGGCGACCGCTTCGTGTTCTTGCTTCGACACAAGGATCTGAAGTAAGCAAACTTACCGACACACCATTAAGCGGAGGAGTGCTCTCCCAACCCCAACCATTTTTCCAGACAATCCGCCAGCGTCTCGATGACCACCGGCTTGGTCAGATAGTCGTTCATCCCGGCCGCCAAGCATTTTTCCCTGTCTCCGCTGAGCGCATGCGCCGTCATGGCCACAACAGTAGTCGCAATACCCATGCCACGCAAACGCCGCGTGGCCTCGTAGCCATCCATTTTTGGCATCTGGCAATCCATTAGGATGCAATCGTAAGCAACTTTTCTGGCCGACTCCACGGCTTCCAGCCCATCGCCTGCTTTGTCCACGCGACTGAAACCAAGTTTGGCGAGGATACCTACCAGAACCATTGCGTTTATTGCATTGTCCTCGACAAGCAGAATACGGACTCGCTGTTTCCAGTCGTCAGCGGACACAACCGCACCGCCTTCCGACCCCTTCTTCAGTACGGAACACCCAAGGATCGAATGCAGACTTTCGAGCAGCATCGCCCTTCGTACAGGTTTTTGCAGACAGCACGTTATCTCCGCCCGCTCAAAGCGCCGCACGTCACACTTGGATCCGGAAGGCAGACACAGGACGAGCGCCGCACCTGAGCGGAGAGTGAGATCCATCAGCCGTGAGTCCGGTTTTTCCCCACCAACGCAGGCCATATCGCTATCGACTACAACGCAGCGGTAGGGTTTACCCTCCGCAAGTGCGGATTCGACCCTATTCAGCACGCCGTCGACGTCAGGCGCTCCGTCGACCGCAAAACCCCAATTCGCGAGCAATGTCACCATTCCCGTCAGCGTCGTCTGATTGTCATCCGCAATCAAGACTCTCTCCCCGCGGAATCTGGCCAGATCCGGTACTTTTCGATCTCCTGAATACGAACCATCCACCGGCAGTTCCAGGATGACCTCCACGCCAAAAGTCGTTCCCCTATTCTCCTCGCTGCTCACGCTGATCTGTCCCCCCATCAGTTCGACGAGTTGTTTGCAGATCGCCAGGCCAAGACCAGTTCCACCATACTTTCGCGTCGTGGTGGAATCTGCCTGCTCGAACGGGACGAATATTTTCGACAGCTTGTCGGGCGATATTCCGATGCCCGTATCCTGGACTTCGATATGCAGGACGAGACACCCATCCTTGTCCGGCAACCTCTTAAAGCGCACAGAAATCCCTCCGGTAGAGGTAAACTTGAGCGCATTGCCGATCAGATTGGTCAATATCTGACGAAGCCTCCCGGGATCGCCACGTAAAACAACTGGAACATCCGGAGCCACGCTCCAGGCATATTCAAGAGATTCTTCCGCTGCACGCAAGGCATAGAGGTCGGCCAATTCCTCAAGCAAGTCCAGCAGATTGAAATCGACCACTTCCAATGACAATTTATTCGCCTCGATCTTGGAAAAATCGAGAATGTCGTTAATGATCGACAATAGCGATTCGGAACTGGATCGAATGATATCCAAGTAGCGTTTCTGCTCTGCATTGAGTGGCGTATCGCGCATCAAGGCAGCCACTCCCATGACACCGTTCATTGGCGTGCGGATTTCATGCGACATCATGGCCAGGAACGCTGCTTTGGCCTGATTGGCTAACTCGGCCTTTTCCCGAGCAGCGATAAGATCCTGCTCGATCCGGATGCGTTCTGTGATGTCGTAGAACCCGAAAACGCGTCCGATGATGCGTTCTTCAAGGTACTGAGGAAGCGACTTGCACTGGAAGACACGGCCATCCTTGAGATGCAATATATCTTCAATCTCATTGCTCTCGACGATTTCCCTCAGTCTGCGTCGAATTAGATCCTCATCAATGACACTGGAAGAGATGAAATCGATGATTACCGCATCGTCTTGTCGGAGCAGAAGGTCTTCACCAAGTTGCCACATGGCGCTGAACAGCCTGTTCATACTGGCAATGCGCCCCTGCCAATCGATAACCAGGATACCGTTGCCCGTCGACTCGAGCGTGGCTCGGAGTTGCGACGTGGTACGTGCCAGATCTTCCTCAATGCGGTGGTCGTCTTGCACTTCGCGTGCCTGAATGAGCAACCAGCGCTGATCACCTTGTTCGACCATCCTGATCGATTTTGTGGCTGAACGCATCGATCCGTCCGCACACAAATACAACCCCTCACCGCCTTCGATGCGAGAATACTGCCCGGCGCGCACCTCTTCCCAATAAAAGACGTCCTGAAGAGCGCTTTCCACATCGAGGATCGTCTTTCCGAGCAGTTCTTCCTCACTGTATCCGAGGCACTGCGCCGCAACCTTATTGGCCAAGACAATCCGCAGATCCTGCGGTTCGACCAGAAATATCATCTGATCAGCATGATCGAGCACCAATCGTTCAAGGGCGTTCATTTCTTGGATTGATCCTTGTTCGGAGCACTGGCGTCGAAGTAATAACTGACCTGTTTGCGCGGACTGAGGTAGTTGTAGATATCCCGGGGCAACTGAGCTGGCCGGATGCCCTTCGATATATTGACGTCCGCTTCGCTTTCCAGATCGACCAGAATCGCTGCTTCCTTAGGAATTTCTCTGTCGTAGACCATAACCATCGGCTTCATCGGCTTGGCAGTATTGATACTGAGGACGATACCGACCAACCCGTTCGAGAGCTGGACAATGGTACCCGGCGGATACACTCCCAGGCAGCGCACAAAAATCTGCAACAGTTTTGGATCGAACTTGGTTCGTAATTTGGCAAACAAGGTCGCCAAGGCCTCGTGCGGTGTCAGCGCATTCAGCACATTGGGAGGATTGCACAACTCGTCGTAATGATTGGCAATAGCCACGATACGAGCCAGAAAATTGATCGATTCGCCCTTCAGTTTTTGCGGGTAACCGCTTCCGTCGGCCAATTCATGGTGTTCCTGGATTATTGCCAGTGTCGCTGAAGGCAAGCCCAGTTTCCGCCCGGCATCAACACCGTACTGGCAATGCAACTCATAGTAGTTGCGTTCGGCCTGAGTGAGCGGCTCCAGTTTCAGCAGAATCTTGGTTGGAACATCGCGGCGTCCGATATCGTGGAACAGCGCTCCCATGCCCAGTTGTTGAGCCGCGTCTGGTGAGAGCTTGATATCGCGCGCTATCATGAGGGAGAGCATCGTGACGTTCAACGAATGAAAATACATCTCCTCACCCCCGACTTTGTCACCCATAACATGAATTGCCAGTTCCGGAGCGGAGAGCATTGAATCAGCGATCTGCCCGACCAGTCTGTTGGCCTGATCGATTGTTTCTTCCGGATGCGTGAGCAGATTCTTCTCAACGTTATGGATCGTTTTGGCGGTATCGACAAATGCGCGCTCGACCCGCACGGCGGCTTCCCGCTGAACCCTTATTTTCTCTATCAACGCACGCTTCGCTGCAAGCGCCGGATGCTCGGTCATCACAGGTTGCTCTGGTTCTTTTTCCTCGGGAGGTTGTTCCGGCGCGTTGGATGACGACTTCAGATCGCTGCGAGCCGGGTCGTAACGCACCTTTTTGAGGCCGAGACTACGGATGATCCGAATCTGTTCCTCGTCTTTTATTTTGAAATTATTAAGCGCAAAGGGATGCTCAAACCACTTCATGTCGAGCAACACATACAGACCGATCTGAAGCTGGTCCACCGCGATGTACGAGTTTTCATTTCGCTGCATTGATGAAACGATCCCACTTGTCTGAAAATCCCAAGCAATCGTCGAAACGCCGGAGCTACTGGCCCAACATTTCACCAAGAACATAAAGAATGGCTGTCGGCCATTATGCCCGCTCGACCGGGCAATTATTCAAGCTTATCGCGCGGGACCGCCAAGGTAACGTCCCTCTCGCTCTCTGCCGGCGATCGAAGAATTCGCATTCGACGCATCAAACCCCCGACCGCAATGCCTCCAGCGGGGTCTTCTGCATCAGCTTCGTCGCCGCAAACCAGCCGGCGCCCATGACCATGAGGGCACCGCCGAGCATGGCCAGTGGAGGCAGCCACCATTCGAGCGCAACTTCGAGATTGAACACCTTCCGGGCCAGTACCTGCCCGACTGCCATCGCCGCCAGGGAAGCAATCAAACCCGATAAGCCTCCGATAGCCGCGAATTCCGCGAGCACGGCCCGTTGCAGCTGCTCGCGCCGCGCTCCCAACGCGCGCATGATCGACAACTCGTAGCGCCGTTCCTCGGCGGCCGAAGCCAGCGCCGCATACAGCACGATGATGCCCGCCACCAGAGTGAAGAGAAAAACGAACTGCACCGCCTGGGCCACTTGGTCCATGATCGATTGCAGTTGCCGCACGATGGCCGCCACGTCGATCACGGTGAGATTGGGAAACTCGCGCACCAGCCGGCTGACGAAATCGGTCTTATCCGAGGCCAGGTGGAAACTCGTTATCCAGCTGGCCGGATATCCTTCCAGAACTGCGGGCGGCGTCAGAACGAAGAAATTCACGCGCATCGAATCCCAGTTCAGCTTGCGCAGCCCGACCACCTGCATGTCCACTGATTCGCCCGCCACCGAGAACTCCAGGCGATCGCCGACTTTCAACCCGAGCGTTTGGGCCAGTCCGTCCTCGACCGAGGCAACGCCGCTGCCGGATTCCGACGCGGAAAACCAGCGCCCCGAGGTCACCGCGTTTCCGGCCGGAAGATCGAACCGGTAGGAAAGGTTGAACTCGCGTTCGACAAGCCGCTTGGCGCGCTCGTCCTCGTACCGCTCTGGACCAACCGGGGCACCATTCACCTTGACAAGGCGCCCGCGCACCATCGGCGCAAACTCGGGAGCCAAACCGTCCGTGGCAAAAAACTGCCGCACCGCGTCGCGCTGGTCCGGTTGGATATTGACCACGAAGCGGTTCGGCGCATCCGCCGGAATGGCTCTTTGCCACGCGTCCAGCAGTTCATTGCGCGTCACGGTCAACAACAGGAGGGCCATGAAACCAAGAGACAAGGCCACGATCTGCACGATGCTCGCCGCCGTATGACGCTGCAGGCTGGCGATTCCGTAGCGCCAACCGAAGCTCGCCCTGCCCACATTTCCGGCGGAGGCAAGACGCAGGAGCCGGGTCAGGCGGATGGTCAGCCAAGCCAGGGCGGTGAAAACCAGCATGGCCGCGGTGAAGCCGCCGACGACGTAGATCCCCAGGCGCACCTCTCCCGCTACCCAGAACATCAGGCCGGCCAGGGATGCGAGTCCGGCAGCGTACCCGCCAACCAGCCGGGAAGGCGGCATCGCGCCGGAAAAGAACTCGCGGCGCAGGACGCGCAAGGTGGAAACGCGACGCAACTGCAACAGCGGCGGCAAGGAAAAGCCGAACAGCAACAGCAACCCGATAAGAATCCCCTGGATCGCGGGAAGCGGTCCCGGAGGCGGCAGTACCGTCGTCAGCAGTTGGGACAGCCACGCATGCAGCGCGAAATGCGCGAGATATCCGAGGACACATCCGAGAGTCGAAGCCAGCAGCCCAAGCAGGACGAATTGCCCGAGGTAAACGCGCAACAGAAAAGCCTGCGTCGCGCCAAGGCAACGCATCACGGCACACGGATCGAGATGACGCTGCATGTAACGCCGGGAAGCCAGCGATACGGCGACCGTCGCCAGCACCACCGTCAACAAGGCCGCCAACCCCAGGAAGCGCTGCGCTCTTTCGAGCGCTGTGCGTATCTCCGGCCTACCGTTCTCGGCATCCTCAATGCGCTGTCCACGTTCAAGTGTTTTATCAACAAATATACGAAACTCTTTGATTGATTTATATTCTCCAGAAAACAGCAAGCGGTACGAAACACGGCTTCCCGGTTGGATCAGCCCTGTGGCCCCGAGATCACCAAGGTTCATCAGCAGGCGCGGGGCAACGCTGAAGAAATTGAGGCCGCGATCGGGTTCATAGGTGAGGATGGAGCCAACCAGCAACCGCAGATTTCCAACGGAAAGAGAATCCCCAACCCGGATGCCCAGCAAGGACGCCAGCCGTTCATCGACCCATACGGTGCCCGCTGCGGGGATCTCCCTGGCCGGCGCGTCCGCCGCATTCGCTTCGCTGGACACGCGCAACGCTCCACGCAGCGGGTAACCCGGAGACACCGCCTTGATCTCCGCCAGTTGCGCCCGTGCCACATCACCCTCGCCGTACATGACCATGCTCGGAAACGTGCGCGTCTCGGCCACGAGCAGCCCGCGCCGACGCGCATCTTCGGCGGTCGCCGACGGCCAGGGACGATCTGCGGTCAACAGCAGATCGGCGCCGAGCAGCTGGTTGGCCTCCAACGTGAGCGCCTGCCGCACCCGGTCGGTAAAAAAACCGACGGCAGTCAGCGCCGCTACGGCCACGACCAGCGCAGCCACCAGCAGGTGCAACTCGCCGGCCCGCGCATCGCGGCGCAACATGCGCAGGAGAAAAGTAACGGTGTTCATTTCATTTCCGGACAAACGCCATTCAAACCAACGAGAACGCAACGCCAGCCCGCGCTATGAGTCGCGAACGCTCACTCGAGTTCGCGCAGTCTTTGGAATGCCTCCTCCACCCGCCGCACCGCGATGATTTCCATGCCCGCGATCGACTGCTTCGGTTTGTTGGCTTCCGGAATCATCGCTCGAGTGAAACCGAGTTTCGCCGCTTCCTTGAGCCGCTCCTGTCCGCGTGGCGCGGGGCGAATCTCGCCCGCCAGTCCAACCTCTCCAAATACTATAAGTTTATTGGGCAACGCCTTGTTTTTTAGAGAAGAAACAATAGACAACAGAACTGAAAGATCGGCTGCCGGTTCGCTGATCTTGACGCCTCCGACAGCATTGACGAACACATCCTGGTCGAAACAAAGGATCCCGGCGTGGCGATGCAATACGGCCAGCAGCATGGCCAGCCGCTGGGCATCGAGCCCGACCGTCAGCCGCCGGGGATTGCCATGCGCCTGGTCGACCAGCGCCTGGACTTCGACGAGCAGCGGCCGCGTTCCTTCCTGGGTCACCAGCACGCAGGACCCCGGAACATCCTGCCCATGCTGGGAAAGGAACATCGCCGACGGGTTGTTAACGCCTTTCAGCCCCCGGTCGGTCATGGCGAACACGCCAATCTCGTTGACCGCGCCGTAGCGGTTCTTCACCGCGCGGATCAGGCGGAAACTCGAGTGCGTGTCGCCCTCGAAATACAGCACCGTATCGACGATATGCTCCAGCACACGCGGCCCGGCCAGGGCGCCTTCCTTGGTCACATGCCCGACGAGGATTACCGTCACCCCGGTCTGCTTGGCCAGGCGGGTGAGTTGCGCGGCACACTCGCGCACCTGCGCCACCGAACCGGGCGCCGAACTGAGTTGCTCCGACCACAGTGTCTGGATCGAGTCGATCACCGCCACCTGTGGTTTTTCCGCCTGCAGCGTAGCCAGGATCTTTTCCAGGTTGATCTCGGCCAGCAACTTGAGACGCTTGGTATCCAGCGCCAGCCTCCGCGCGCGCAGCGCTATCTGCTGCCCCGATTCCTCCCCGCTGACGTAAAGTACGTGGCTGCCTTCCGACATCGCCGCCAGCGCCTGCAGCAACAGCGTGCTCTTGCCGATACCCGGGTCGCCGCCGATGAGCACCACCCCGCCGGCCACCAGGCCGCCGCCCAGCGCCCGGTCGAACTCGCCGATACCCGTCGGCAGCCGGTCCTCCTCGCGCGCCTCGATTTCCGAAAGTGTCTGCACCGTTGCCGTGCCCGCCAACGCGGCAAAACGACGCGACGACGACGGCGCCGATTCGGCCACGGTCTCGACCAGCGTATTCCACACCCCGCATCCCGGGCACTGCCCCTGCCACTTCGACGATGTGGCGCCGCACTCGGTACAGGAGTAAACCGTCTTCGCCTTGGCCATCGTCAGTTCCCGACCTCGACCACCGGCACGCGCCGCGCCAGTGCGCAAAACAACTCGTAGCTGATGGTCCCGGCGGCGGCCGCCACCTCGTCGGCCGGCAAGCCGGCGCCCCACAGAACCACCGGGCTGTCGACGCCGGCCTCGGGAAGATCGGTCAGGTCGCAGGCCAGCATGTCCATCGATACCCGACCGACGGTCACCGTCCGTTTTCCATTGACCAGGATCGGACTTCCGCTCGGTGCGTGTCGGGGATAACCGTCGGCATAGCCGCAGGCGACGACCCCTACCCGCGTCGGCCGGACAGCCTCGAAGGTCCCCCCGTATCCCACACGCTCACCGGGCTGGATCTCTTGCACCGCGATGATGCGGCTGGTCAGCGTCATCACCGGTTTCAGGTCCAGGCTTTCGGCATCGACATCGGCAAAAGGGCTCCCGCCGTACAACATGATGCCCGGACGCACCCAACCGCGCACGGTTTGCGGGTGATGCAGAATGGCCGCCGAATTGGCCATGGAAACCGGGAGGTTCCAGCCTTCGGTCATCCGGCGAAATCTCTCGAGCTGCCAGTCGACACCGCGCGCGCCGTCGGATTCGGCAAAATGCGTCATCAGCGTCACCGAGGCCACGGCGGAAGTCTCGGCGAGTTCGCGCCTGACGGCGGGAATGTCTTCCGGCTTGAAGCCGAGGCGGTTCATTCCGGTATTGAGCTTGAGGTAGATCGGGAAACGAACCGGCAGCGCGGCTTCGCGCATCATGCGCAACTGTTCAAGCCGATGGATCGCGGTGGTCAAACCGTACTCGGCGCAGACATACAGATCCTCGGGATCGAAAAAGCCTTCCAGCAGCAGGATTGGCTGCCTGAAACCGGCTTCGCGCAACGTAACGGCCGCCTCGATATCGAGCAGGGCAAATCCGTCGGCAACTTCCCTCAGTGCATTCGCCACGCGCATCAGGCCGTGACCATAGGCGTCGGCCTTGACGACCGCCCAGGCCTTGACGGGCTCACACGAAAACGAGTTCTGCTGCCTGGCGACGTGATAGTTGTGTCGAACGGCGGAGATGTCGATGACGGCTTGAATCGGGCGGGGCATTGGGCGAAGGATTCCGGAAAAGAAACACGCGGTTTTCAGCAAAGGACAGCCTCATATTCTGCCCTAAAGGCGCCCATCCTGTCCGTCCGGAGTGTGAAATCGTCGACACATTCCCCCTTGGGTTTCATGGTATAAAGCCGACACTTGATAAAAGCGGTACCGGATTTCAATGCCCTTCGGCTTCTATATCATCATGGCAGCGCAATTTTTTTCCGCGCTCGCCGACAACGCCCTGCTGATCGTCGCCATTTCCGCCCTGCGTGAGATGCACGCCCCGGCGGCTTACGAACCGCTGCTGAAAACCTTCTTTACCGTCTCCTACGTTGCCCTCGCCGCCTTCGTCGGCGCTTTCGCCGACTCGATGCCCAAATGGCGGGTCATGTTCATCAGCAACGCCATCAAGATCATCGGCTGCGCGATGATGTTCTTCTCCGTCCACCCGCTGGTGGCCTACGCCATCGTGGGGCTGGGTGCCGCCGCATACTCGCCGGCCAAGTACGGCATCCTCACCGAATACCTGCCGCACCGCCTGCTGGTCATCGCCAACGGCTGGATCGAGGGCCTGACCGTCGGCGCCATCATTCTCGGCGTGGTCATCGGCGGAACGCTGATCCAGCCGGGCGTTGCCTATCATTTGCTCGATCTGGATTTCCCGTATATCGACACTGGCATCAACACCGTCGGCGAGATGGCGTTGTGCTTCGTCGCCGGCTTCTACATTCTCGCTTCGGTTTTCAACCTGTATATCCCGGACACCGGCGTCGACCACAAGGTGCTGCACAAGAACCCCTGGTACCTTATTCGTGAATTCAACCACTGCCTGGTGCTGCTCTGGCGCGACCGTTTGGGTCAGATATCGCTGGCCGTCACCACCCTGTTCTGGGGGGCCGGCGCAACTCTGCAATTCATCGTGATCAAGTGGGCCGAAGTCTCGCTCCATCTCGATCTATCGAAATCGAGCATGCTGCAGGGAGTCGTCGCAGTCGGCGTGGCGATGGGAGCCGTCGCGGCGGCCCGGGCCATCACCTTGCGGAAATCGGTAAGAGTCATCCCGCTCGGCATTGCCATGGGCATCATCGTGCTGGTGATGAACTTCGTGCATCACATGTGGCTGGCCGTCCCGCTACTGATCATCATCGGAGCACTTTCCGGGTATTTCGTCGTACCGATGAACGCACTGCTGCAACATCGCGGGCACATCCTGATGGGCGCCGGCCATTCGATCGCCGTGCAGAACTTCAACGAGAACCTGTCGATCCTGATCATGACCGGCTTCTACTACGTGATGGTCAAGGCCAACTTGTCGATCTACTGGGTCATCACGCTGTTCGGTGTGTTCGTCAGCGGATCGATGCTGCTCGTCAAACGCAAGCACGAGGCCAACCAGCGCGAACACGACGACGTGATCCACCTCGACGACCACGCGACGCACTGATCCGGTCTTCTGTTTCCGTCTATTTCCCTTGCAGCTTTCTCATCAGCGCCCTCGCCCGGCACAGGTCTTCCCACGCCTTGGCCTTGTCGGGAAGATTGCGCAGCAGGTACGCCGGGTGATAGGTCGCCAGTACCGGAATTTCGCGATCGCCCTCCCGGAAAGCCAGCGTCTTGCCGCGCAGGCTGGCCAGCGAGCCCTCTTCTCCCAGGACCGAACTGACTGCGGCGCGACCGAGCAGGACGATCAGTTTCGGCTGGATGAGCGCAATCTGCCGTTTCAGGAACGGGAAACACGCCGCCATTTCCGCCGACTCCGGCGTGCGATTGCCCGGTGGGCGACATTTCACGGCATTGGCGATATAGACATCCTCGCCGCGCTTGAGCCCGATGGCTGCCAGCATGGCATCGAGCAGCCTGCCCGCCTGACCGACGAAAGGTTCGCCGCGCGCATCCTCCTCGGCTCCCGGCCCCTCCCCGACGAACAGCCAGCCGGCGTTTTCATCGCCCACGCCGGGAACGGCCTGCTGTCGCTCGGCGCACAGGCCACAGGCGCGGCACTCGGAGATACTCCGGCGCAACAGATTCCAGTCCATGCGTTCGACACCGACCGACGGATCCACTGCCCCGATAGTGCTCGAGGTGGCGGCTGACCTATTCTCCTCGCGGACCGGCGGAGCACGCTCGTCGCCCCTGGCTGCCGTGCCGGCATCCGTAGGCGCCCGCCGCGCAACCGGTGGACCATCGCGCCGGACCCACACCGGCGAGAGCCCCATCTCCTCGAGGACTTCCTTCCTTGACAAGCTCATGCCCGCGCCTCTTCCAGCTTATGCGTCAGGACCAAAGCATCCTCCCGGCCACCGATCGCCGGATAGTAGCCTCGACGAACGCCGATCTGCCGAAAGCCGAAATGTCGATAGAGCGCCAAGGCCCTTTCGTTGGAAGGGCGGACTTCCAGCAGGAGCGTCGAGGCTCCGGCCGCTCTGGCAGTATTCATCGCCTGGCGCAACAGGCGGGCGCCAAAACCCAGGCCCTGGCGCTTCTCGGCAACCGCGACGTTGAGCAGATGCGCCTCGTCCACGGCCATCATGAGCACGTAGTATCCGACCAATTCGCCCCCGATGCGGCAAACCCAGCAGCTGTAGCCGCTGGTGATCGAATCGGCAAAGTTGGCCCGGCTCCACGGATGGGAATAGGCGCGGTACTCAATGCGCAGAACCTCATCCAGGTCGCACTCGGACATGGGCAGCAATTCGACGGCCGGTTCAAGCACGGCGCTCATCAGGCGCGGCCTCCTTCAGCCAGGCGCTCGGCCACCGTCTTGGCCACCTTGTCGCGCACGTAGAGGGGTGCGGCGTCAGCCGGATCGATCCGCTCTCCGCGCTCGATGCGCGGCGCGGCCAGACGAACGACAAATTCGGCATGCGGCATGATCTCCGGCCGCCATTCGGCGACCACCGCGGAAAGGCGCTCCCGCAGCACCGGATAAGCGGCGAGTCCGTTTCCGCAGGCAAGCCAGCCGGTGGAATCCGGCACCGGCACGCTATCCGGCGCGTAGACGCCGATGCTACCTTGCAGGACGCCGCTGGCAAAAACTCCGAAATAGACTTCGCCCATGCGCGCATCCAGGGCCACGATGACGCGCTCGCCCCCGCTCGCCAACGCCATGGCATCGAGCGTACCGACCCCCAGGAGCGGCAGGTCGCGCGCAAAAGCCAACCCCTGCGCCACTCCGCAGGAAACGCGCAATCCGGTAAAGGAGCCCGGCCCCATGCCGAAGGCGATCCCGTCCAGTTCGGCAAACCCCAAACCGGCTTCCTTGATAGCCTCTTCGGCAACAGGCAGCAATGTCGCGGAATTGGACAGATTATCCGGGCAGCGGCGCGCGATGACCTTCCCATCAAGCCATAGGGCTATGGAACCGGGATCGGTCGCGGTTTCGAGAGCGAGGATTTTCATGGGGAGCTATTTTACCCGCAGACATCCCCCCCTCCTACCTCGCATTCACATCTGCAGTGAGGCCCCAGCCGCCTGGCCGGCGACTGTGGCATCCTGAACGAACTGGCTGCCGCCGCACACGACGAGGGATGCGCTTGCCACGAAGAGGACCCAACATAATTTCGTTCGCACCCCAACCGGAACTCGGCAACTCGCCTGGCGTCCTATTGCCATATTGAGAGTCCACTGAATCCCTGTTGAGGACAATCTTGTGAACGTCCTGAATCAGTGCCGGCAGCAAGACCCCGGCAACCGTCACCAAGCTGCCCATTCGCCGGCACCGCAAGTCATCCCGACACGCGATGCGCTGCTCGGCGATGGCATGACCATCCGTCGCGCCCTGCCCAGCACCCCGTGCCGCATGATCGGCGCGTGGTGCTTCCTCGATCACTTTGGACCGGTAGACGTAACGCGTGGACACGGCCTGCGTGTCGGGCCGCATCCGCACACCGCGCTGCAAACGTTCACTTGGCCGCTGGCCGGTGAGATCCTGCATCGCGACAGCTTGGGGTACGAGCAGATCATCCGGCCCGGTCAGGTCAACCTGATGACGGCCGGTCGCGGCATCAGCCATTCCGAGGAGTCGCCCGGCACGCGCTCGTCGCAACTGCACGGCGCACAACTGTGGATTGCTCTCCCCGAGGCCGTGCGCCACTGCGAACCGGCGTTCGATCACTACCCGAAATTGCCGGTTATCGAGCGCGACGGTTTCCGCATCACGTTACTCGTTGGTGAAGCACTTGGCGAGCAAGCTCCGACGCGGGTCTTCACTCCGCTGCTGAGCCTGGATTTCATGACTGGCGGTGAGGCCGCAACTACGCTGGATGTGCCCGCAGGCTTCGAATTTGGCGTGCTGATGCTGGAAGGACAAGCCACTATCGACAGCCAGGTGCTGCACGTCGGTCAGTTGCTTTATTTGGGCAGCGGAAGTGATCAGTTGCGGGTGAGCAGCACAAGCCCGGCGCGCCTGCTCCTGATCGGTGGCGCGCCTTTTGGGGAAGAAATACTGATGTGGTGGAATTTCGTCGGGCGTAGCCGGGAGGAACTGACACGCGCCGCCGCCGAATGGGACTCCGGCGATGCCCGCTTCGGAACGGTGCGCGGTTATCCCGGCGAACGTCTGAAGGCGCCCCTGCCACCCTGGACAACAACCTGGCCGCCGAATGGAGGACACGATGTCCCCCCGAAAACTCCCGTTCCTCTGGTTCTCGGCCCTGTTAGTGGCGTCGTTTGTATGCATCGCCAATGGTGCCGCCGATGCCCCCAGCTATTTCGACGTCAAACCCGGATCGCACCCACATGATGTGGCGGCCGCGCCGGAAGCCAATGGCCCCGTGTACTACACGGCGCAACACACCGGCAAGCTCGGCATCCTCGAACCGCGCACCGGTCGGGTTGACGAAATTGCGCTCGGCGCCGGTTCGTCGCCGCATGGCGTGATCGTCGGCCCCGATGGCGCGGCATGGATTACCGACAGCGGACTGAATGCCATCGTACGTTACGACCCGAAGAACCGCACCTTACGCTCCTGGTCTCTCCCGGCCGACGCTGCCGGAGCCAATCTGAACACCCTCGCTTTCGACCGGCGCGGCCGCGTGTGGTTTACCGGACAAGGCGGCTACTACGGTCGACTGGTGATCGACAGCGGCGACATGAAAGTCTGGAAGTCCCCACGCGGGCGCGGCCCGTACGGCATTGCCGCCACTCCGGACGGAGACGTGTATTACGCATCTCTGGCCGGCAGCCATATCGCGCGCATCGACATGGACACAGGCGAAGCAACCGTGATCGATCCTCCGACGCCGCGCCAAGGCGCTCGGCGCGTATGGTCCGATTCGCGCGGAAAAATCTGGGTCAGCTACTGGAATACGGGCCATGTAGGTCGCTACGATCCGGCCGGCCGGACATGGAAGGAGTGGAAATTGCCGGGTAACGCACACGCCTATGCGGTGTGGGTCGACGAGCACGACAAGGTGTGGCTCACCGAATGGGAGAGCAACGCCATCGTTCGCTTCGATCCGCGCAGCGAGACGTTCGAGAGCTATCCGTCGAACCGCGCCGGCGCCACCGTGCGGCAGTTGCTGGGCCGCCATGGCGAGGTTTGGGGGGCCGAATCGGGCAACGACCGCCTGGTGCGGATAGTATCGCGCCCCTGACGACAGCCGCCCCCATTGCAAGGCAAGGCGTGGCGGAGTCTGCGCGGGATATCCCGGACAATTCCGACCAGGCCAGCCCGATCCGTGTTAGGATCGCGCCTCCTCGTAGCGCCATTCATCAGTCTTGGCGCTCGTCAGATCGAGCCTGGCAACTCCGCCGGGCCTGACTCAACAATCCCTGCGCATCTGCCCAGACTGGTTCGTGCATCAGCGTTCATCCGCGCACGCATGGCAGATGCCTGGAGTTCTCACCCGTGAAATTCACCGAACTGGGTCTCGCCCCCGAGATCCTGCGTGCCATTGCCGATCAAGGCTATGAAATTCCCACTCCGATCCAGGCCCAGGCCATTCCCGTCGTTCTCGCCGGGCATGACCTGATGGCGTGCGCCCAGACGGGCACCGGCAAGACCGCCGGCTTCACGCTGCCGATCCTCAACCGCCTGGCGGCCGGAAAATCCACCGGCCCGCGCAAGATCCGCGTACTGATCCTGACGCCCACGCGCGAACTCGCGGCGCAGGTCGAAGATAGCGTGCGCACCTACGGCGCCCACCTGCCCTTCAAGTCGCTGGTGATCTTTGGCGGCGTCGGCATCAACCCGCAGATCGCCGCGCTCAAGAAAGGCGTCGACATCCTGGTAGCCACACCGGGCCGACTGCTCGACCACGCGCAGCAGCGCACCGTCGACCTCTCCGGCATCGACGTGCTGGTCCTCGACGAGGCCGACCGTATGCTCGACATGGGCTTCATCCACGACATTCGGAAGGTGCTCGCCCTGCTGCCGAAAAAGCGCCAGAACCTGCTGTTCTCGGCGACCTTCTCCGACGAGATCCGCACGCTGGCCGGCAGCTTCCTGGTCAATCCCGAATACGTCGAATCGGAACGCCGCAACACCGCGCCCGAACTCGTCACTCAATACGTTTACAAGGTTGACCGGGAGCGCAAGCGCGACCTGCTGGTCGACCTGATCAAGGAGAAAGGCTGGTACCAGGTACTGGTGTTCACCCGCACCAAGTGGGGCGCCAACGGGCTGGCGGAAAAACTGCTCAAGGCCGGCATCGAGGCCGACGCCATCCACGGCAACAAGAGCCAGAACGCCCGCACGCGAGCGCTGGCCAACTTCAAGACCGGCAAGCTGCACGTACTGGTCGCTACCGACATCGCGGCACGCGGCATCGACATCGACGAACTGCCGCACGTGGTCAACTACGAGTTACCGAACGTGCCCGAGGATTATGTGCACCGCATCGGCCGCACCGGCCGCGCCGGGTCCGAAGGATCGGCGATTTCTCTGGTCTGTGTCGATGAGCACAAGCTGCTCAAGGACATCGAGCGGTTGATCAAGAAGCCGATCGACGTAATGGCGCATCCCGGTTACGAGCCGGACCCGACTATCCGTCCCGAACCGATCCAGATGCGCTCGGCCGGAGCGCGCGGCGGACAACGCCCGGCGGGCGGACGGCCGGGAGGCGCGTCGCGGACGAGCAAACCCAAGGCTCCGGCCAGGACAGCCGCCCCGGCAGGCAAGCCCGGCAGCGGCGCGGCACATCGTAACGGGAGCCGCCACCGCTAACCGGCAGTCACGCTGAAGCAAAGGAATCCTGAAGAAGCCGTTATTCCGAGTTCCACCGGAATAACGGCTTTTCTTTCGGTATCAGTCCGTATCAGTCCTCAACCGGCAAGGGCCACACGGCCCCCAGCTTGTCGCCGACCGGGCGGGCCTTGCGTGGCGGCCTGATTACCAGCGACGGCTTGGTCGTGGCGGCATCCGGCAACGGCGCCACCGCCGCCAGCGTGCCGTGCACCCGGCGCAACTCGCCGATATCGCCGAATTCGATCGCCCGCTGCGGGCAGGCATCGACGCAGTTCGGCTGGGCGCCACCCACCAGGCGGTCCTGGCAGCCGTCGCACTTGGTCATGCGACGGATCGCGCGGTTGTACTGCGGCGCTCCGTACGGACACGCGTCTTCGCAGTCGCGGCAACCAATGCATTTGTTCTGGTCGATAAGCACCAGCCCGTTGTCGGCGCGCTTGGCCAGCGCGCCTTTCGGGCAAACCTCGACGCAGGCCGGCTGCGCGCAATGGTTGCACGCGATGGAAACGTAATAGGCGAAAACGTCCTGCTGCCAGGCGCCATGGACTTCTTTCCAGGTGCCGCCCGCGTACTCGGAAACGCGCCGGAAGTTGCGTCCGACTTCGAGGTTGTTCATGTCCTTGCAGGCCACCTGGCAGGTCTTGCAGCCGGTGCACTTCGACATGTCGACGAAAAAACCGTATTGAGCCATGTTTGTTCTCCCTCAAGCCTTGGCGACCTGGACCAGGTTGGTGTGTTGTGGATTGGCCTTGGCCAGCGGCGACGGCCGCAGGCTGGTCAGCGTGTTGATGCATCCGCCCTCGTCGACACCGGCCTTGTTGGGCTTGTACCAGGCGCCCTGCGGGAAGGCGACGACGCCGGGCATGATCCGTGGCGTGACCTTGGCCGGTAGCAAGACGGTGCCGCGATCGTTGAACACGCGTACCGGGTCGCCGTTCTGAAGGCCGCGCTTGGCAGCATCGACTGGGTTGATCAGCAACATGTCCGGGTGCAGTTCGCGCAGCCACTTGACGTTGTGGTAGGTCGAGTGGGTGCGGCCGTGGCCGTGCAGGCCATAGAGCTGCAGCGGGTACTTGGCGGCTTTCGGGTCGAGATGGCTCTCCCAGGTCGTCACGTACTGCGGCAGCGGCGTGATCACGTCGCCCGGCGGCAGTTCCCACTCGGCGGCGATCCTGGCCAGGCGTTCGGAGTAGATCTCGATCTTGCCCGACGGCGTCTTCAGCTTGTTCTTCATCGGATCCTTGCGGAACCCTTCCAGCGCGATGTTCGCCTTGCCCTTGTTGTACATCTTGGCGATGCCCTGTTTCTGGAATTGGGCGAAGTCCGGCAGCTCAGGATGCTTCTTGCGCGTCTCGTTGTAGCACCACTCGACCCACTGCTCCTGCGTGCGGCCTTCGGTGAATTTCTCCTCCACACCGAACCGCTTGGCGATGCCACGGCAGATTTCGAACGAACTCCTTTCTTCGAAGCGCGGCTTGACGGCCTGCTGCAAGGCGACGAGGAAGCTGCCGGTTCCCGAGGCGTATCCGTCGGCGGCGTAGTCGAAGTTTTCCTGCGACATCAAGTCGGGCAGCAGGATGTCGGCGTAGCGTGCGGAGGCGGTCATCTGGTTCTCGATGACCAGCACGAACTCGCATTTCGTTTCGTCGCGCAGGATCCTGTCGGTGCGGTTGAGGTCGGAATGCTGGTTGGCCAGCACGTTGCCGGCGTAATTCCACATGAACTTGATCGGCGCTTTCAGCTTATCGACGCCGCGGATGCCGTCGCGCTTGGCGGTCATTTCCGTGCCGCGCTCGATTGCGTCGGTCCACAGGAAGAACGGAATCACCACCTTGACCGGATTCGCGCCGGTCGGCAGGCCGACAGCGCCCATTTCCACGTCGCCCTCGCGCGCGCCGGTATTGGTGCCGGGCAGGCCGATGTTGCCGGTCAAAATCGGCAGCATGGCGATCGCACGCACCGATTGCTCGCCGTTGGCCTGGCGCTGCACGCCGTAGCCCTGCGAAATGAATACCGGCTTGGTGTCGCCGATCTCGCGGGCCAGGCGAACGATCGTCGAGACCGGGATGCCGGTAATCTGCGAAGCCCATCCGGGCGTCTTGGCGAGCTTGTCGGCGCCGTTGCCGAGAATGTAGTTCCGGTAATCACTCTTGGCGGGCGCTCCGGCAGGCAGCGTTTTCTCGTCGTAGCCGACGCAGTAGTTATCGAGGAAAGCCTGGTCGACCTTGTTCTCGGTTATCAGCACGTAAGCGATGCCTTCGCACAGCGCCGCATCGGTGCCGGGCCGGATCGGAATCCATTCGTCTTCCTTGCCGAGCATCGAGTCGGTGTACATCGGGTCGATCAGGATCGTGCGCACGTTACCCGCATCCTTGGCGCACTGCCACTCGTAGCCCTTGCCGCCGCCGGACTGACGGGTGTTCAGCGGACTGTTGCCGAAACTGATGTACAGCCTGGCGTTGGCCACCTCGGTCATGTAGCTGCCGTTGCCGCCGTCGCCGTAGGTATAGGGCATGCCTTCGCGGATCTGTGCGCTCGAATACGTTCCGTACTGATTGAGATAGCCGCCGAGCAGGTTGAGCAGGCGGAAGTTTGGTGCGCGGCCGGCGACGAGTTGGTAGGTACCGGAGCCGTACTGGTAGTAGATAGCATCGTTACCGTATTTCTCGATCGTTTTTCTCAGGGCGGCGGCGACTGTATCGAAAGCCTCGTCCCAGGAGATGCGCTCGAACTTGCCCTCGCCGCGCGCGCCGACGCGTTTCATCGGATACTTGAGACGCTCCTCGCTATACAGGCGCTGGCGCATCGCCCGGCCGCGCACGCAGGCGCGCACGTGTGGCGTACCGCAGCTGTCGGTGCCGGAGTTCTCGGCCTCGATGCGCACCACTTCCCCATTCCTGACGACGACCTTCAGCGGGCAGCGGCTGCCGCAATTGACGACGCAGGAACTCCAGAAAGTCTGCTCGCTCCCCATCGTCACGGCCTCCACCGCCAACGCGGCCCCCGAGCGCAGGAACGGCGGCACCACCAGCGTGGCCGTCACCGCCGAGCAGGCCGTCATGAACTGCCGCCGCGATACACCTTGGCGCGCAAGGTGTTCGACCATCGAGTATTCACCACGCTGTTCAGGCACTGCCTCATTTTGTTTGGACATTTTTTCTCTCCCTTTCCACAAGAAAATCCTCTCAGTCGCGTATCGCCCATCCGCCCGATCTACCGCAAAGGCGCGGCCGCAGTTGCGCCCTTCGTTCTTGGCGGCACAAAGAGCCTTGTCGGCATTTCCCAGCATAGTGTCGATGTTGGTGTTCCGCGAGGACAACGACGCGGCGCCGATCGACACCGAGACGATGAGCGGCAGGCCGTGTTCAAGCGGAATCCCTGTGTGCTCCACGGCTCGACCCAGGCGCTCTGCCACCTCGATCGCCGGCCTGGTGCCCGTGGGTGTCGTTGACATGCTTGAAGTGGTCGATATCAAGCATCAGCGCCCCGGCCGCCAAGATTGAAAGCAGATCGGGAATCGAGTTGCGCAGGACAATCGGCGACATGCCGGCGAATTGCATGAACAAGCTGCGCAACCAATAACCGACAGCGGGAAAACGGCTGCAGCAGTGCCTCCAGGCGACCGCCATGACCATGACGCAGATGGAAAGGCAAGCGACGTTGCCCACCAGAAGAGTCCGCATGTCGAGGACGTTGATGAACTGCATGGAGTCAATTATGGCGCAATGGCCACCAGGTTGTACAAAAGGTTTTGTGGAAACCCTTTTGTAACCGAGCTGAACGGTCATCCCTGGGTATTGGGCAATCCCTCATCTGGGAACAGCGGATTTGCAAGTCAATGAAATCATGTATATTGATTCAATGCCCCTGCCGAATATGCCATCCAGCAACAGCAGACCGCTCCGCCAAAGCCTGCTCGTCCGCGTGGGAATGCTCGTCACCGGCGCCGTATTGCTGGCAGGCGTGGTTTTTTTCCAGTTCGGAATGGAACCCCTGGTACAGCGCATCGCCGAAAGCCAGTTCGCGGAAGCCGCCGCACGCGTTGAGTCGGATCTTGATGGCGTCTTTGGACCGGCGGAACAGATCCTCAAGATGAGCCGGCGATGGATTGGCGACAATCCGCCGACTTCCGGTTCCGCGGAAGCGTTCAACAGGCTTTTCATGCCCGTTCTCGAAACGCTGCCGGAAGCCACCTCGGTCGTGGCCGGAACGTCTTCCGGCGATGGCTGGATGCTGATGCAGCGCGCGGAAGGGGGCTGGCGCAACCGTATCACCGACTTGGCGCGCTGGGGGGACAAGCATCTGTTCCTCGACTACGAAACCGACGGCAGCGTCCGGCAATACCGCAAGACCGTCGACTACGATCCGCGCCAGCGCGCGTGGTACAAGGCCGCCGAGTCCCGGCCAAACGCGGTGCATTGGACGCTGCCCTACACCTTCTTCACCACCGGCGACCCGGGAATCACCGTCTCGAACAGTTTCCGGTTGCCGGACGGTCGAACCATCGCGATCGGCATCGATCTGATGTTGCGCGACCTGTCACAGAAGACCATGGGCGCAAGGCTGGGGCAAAACGGCCTCGCTCTGGTGCTTACGGGCGATCAGCGGGTTCTGGCGCTCCCCGCGCCGCCGCCGGGCATATCGCGCGGAGACTGGCTTGGCAAGGTCATGAGCCCGGCGGCCGATCTTGGACTCCAAGCGGTTTCGGGCGCCCTGAGACAGGCAAGTGGAACCCACCGTGAAGAAACCCGCTCGTTTACCGCCGACGGAACGACATGGCTGTCGCGCATGCACCCCTATGTGCTTGGCGAGCAGAAGCTCTGGGTACTCACCCTGGCCCCTGCGGCGGATTTCGCCCCGCAGTGGCAGCCGATCCTCTGGCCGATGGCCGTGGCCCTGGTCATGCTCCTGATGCTGGTCGCCGCCTTCGCCAGACAGCAGGCAAAGCGCATCGCCCGCCCCTTGGAAGCGCTGACGGAAGTCAGCGAAAAAATCGGCCAACTCGATTTCGCTCATTCCGCCATGCCGGAGACTGAAATCGGCGAAATCAGGCAACTCGCGGCTGCCCAGGAAAGAATGCGCGATTTGCTGCTGCGCCATCAACAGCAGATTTCCAGCCAGGAGACCCGCCTGCGTTGCCAGATCGAAGCGCTTTCCGCAGCCGAGCAAAAAATTCGGGAAAGCGAGGAGTACAACAAGGTCTTGTATTCCGATTCCCGCATACCGCTGCTGATCCTCGACCCGGAGTCGGGGCGTTTCATTGACTGCAACCCCGCCGCCGCAAGACTGTTCGGCCTGCCCAGCATGGACGCAGTGGTCGGAACGAAGCCCGAAGAGCTCTCCCCACCGCGCCAGTACGATGGCACGCCTTCCGACATTGCCGCCGCCGAAGCCATCAAGGCCGTGCTCGAGCGTGGAGCAACCGTCCGCGAGTGGCATCATCGGCGTCCCAACGGCACCGAATGGGACAGTGAAGTACATCTGATGCCGTTCCACAAGGCGGGGAGAATGCTCATACAGTGCAGCATTCAGGACATCACACAACGCAAACAGTCAGTCCTGGCCTTGAAAGAGCTTGCCCTGCACGACACGCTCACCGGACTGTTCAATCGTTCTCTGTTCCTTGATCGTCTGCGTCAGGCTCTCCATTGGGCGCAAGAGAAAGGACAGTGCATCGCCGTGCTGTATCTCGACCTTGATCGATTCAAAGAAATCAACGACACCCAGGGACATACCGTAGGTGACGATGTTCTCCGCGAAGCGGCGCGGCGCTTCGGCAGCGTATTGCGTGACGGCGAAGTGCTGGCGCGCCTGGGCGGCGATGAATTCGCCGTCCTGGCCCCTGTTGCCGACCTTTCCGCCGCGGCTCTCATCGCCGAACGGATCATCGGCACGCTGGCTACCCGGATCGAAATCGGCAGCCACGCCTTTGCCCTGGGAGTCAGCGTGGGCATTTCGCATTTCCCGACGGATGGTGATACTCCCGACACCCTGCTGCGCCATGCCGACATCGCCATGTACCGCGCAAAATCCGGTGGGCGCGGCTATATGCATTACACGCCTGAGATGAGCTCGGGTGTCGCCGAAAGCATTGCCTTGGCGCGAGACCTCAAGGAGGCGCTTCGCCATCGACCCGAGGAGTTGTCGCTTTTCTACCAGCCGATGTTCGACCTGCGCAGCGGCCGGTTGCTGGGCGCCGAAGCCCTGATGCGCTGGATGCATCCTTCGCACGGGCTGGTCGGCCCGACTGTATTCATTCCCGTCGCAGAGGCGCGGGGCATGATGACCATGATCGG
Organism: Propionivibrio sp.; assembly: GCA_029975435.1. Taxonomy (GTDB): domain Bacteria; phylum Pseudomonadota; class Gammaproteobacteria; order Burkholderiales; family Rhodocyclaceae; genus Propionivibrio. The sequence goes on from JARKPC010000112.1 coordinate 36,465, forward strand.
CAACTGGGTACTGAAGGAAGCCTGCCGGCAGATTCTGGCGTGGCGGGATGCCGGTTTGCATTTCTCCGGCCGACTGTCCATCAACATTGCTGCCCAACAGATCGAGGATGCCTCTTTTCCGGATCAGGTCAACGAAATCATCCGCTCGGGCGGACTCGAGCCCAGGCTCTTCGAACTTGAACTCACCGAGAGCGGCATGATGAAGAACATCGAGCAGTCGATCGACATGTTCACCCAGTTGAATGCCGTGGGGTTTTCACTCGCCATCGACGATTTCGGCACCGGCTATTCGTCCCTGGCCTATCTCAAGCGCCTGCCCGCCAGAAAACTGAAGATCGACAAATCATTCGTGCAGGACATGGTCGACGACATCAACGATCACACCATCGTCGCCACGGTCATCGCCATGGGCAAGACTCTGGGCATGCGCACGATTGCCGAAGGCGTCGAGACTCACGCCCAGGCGGACGCCCTGCTGGCGCTCGGTTGCGATGAAGTGCAGGGGTACTATTTCGGCCAACCGGAACCGGCTGCCGCGTTTGCGGAAAAATGGCTGCGCGCGCCGCAGTCCGAGACACGCCGCTGATCCACGACAAGTCGGGAACCAAGTCTCCAGCCGGATATCGAAGTTGCCGTGCCTCCATATCCGACAAAAATTGTCAACATCCGGGAATAAAACCAAACCAGAACACGTTAACGCAGGTGCAAGCCCCTCAATCTCACAGGAGATCGCCATGAATACCCGCACTCTCGCCTGCCTGACCCTGCTTTCGGCCTCACTTGCCGCCTGCTCTGCCTATGCAACCCGCCCGACCATGGTTTCCGAAGGCATGCTTACCGGCGGCAACGGCATGACCCTATACACATTCGACCGCGATACCGCCGGCAGCGGCAAGAGCGTATGCAACGGCCCCTGCGCCACCAATTGGCCGCCGCTGATGGCCAAGGCCGACGACGTGGCCAGCGGCGATTACAGCATCGTCACCCGCGATGACGGCAGCAAGCAATGGGCGTACAAGGGCAAGCCGCTCTACTACTGGATCAAGGACCAGAAGCCCGGCGACAAGACCGGGGACGGCGTGAATAACGCCTGGCGCATCGCCAAGCCCTGATCCCGAAACGCTGAATCCAGCCCCGACAGATCGTGGACAGCCGCTCAATCCTCGCCGAGATCCCCCGCCTGCGCCGCTACGCGCGGGCACTCCTCGGCGACCGCGCGGCGGCCGACGATCTGGTCCAGGATACGCTCGAGCGCGCGTGGTCGCGCATCGACCAGTGGCGGGTGGGCAGTGACCTGCGCGCCTGGCTGTTCGGCATCATGCACAACCTGCGCGTCGACCAGTTGCGCCGCCCGCCGCCACCGACCCGCCCGGTCGAGGAAGGCGATTGCGATCTGCCCACCCGTCCCACCCAGACCGACGGGCTGGAACTGAAGGATCTCGAATCCGCGCTGAACCAGCTACCGGACGAACAACGCGAAGTGGTATTGCTGGTGGCGCTGGAGGATATGGCTTATGCGGACATCGCTGCCATGCTCGGCATTCCCGCCGGTACGGTGATGTCCCGGCTGGCGCGCGGACGCGAGCGTTTGCGGCAGATCATGGCGGGACTGGCCGAGACGCCCGCATCACGATTGAGAGTCGTCAGATGAACCCGAACACTGTCAAGGAAAGCGATCTGCACGCCTACGTCGACGGCGCCCTGCCGGCCCCGGAACGCGAAGCAATCGCGCGGCTCCTGGCGGAACTTCCGGGGGAGGCGAAACGGGTGCGCGACTACCAGGAGCAGAAGCAGGCGATCAACCATCTGTACGGCGCGACGCTCGACGAACCGATACCGGATCGCCTGCGCGCCATGGCGACTCCTCCCCACCTCCCCGATTCGACGGCCTCGGCGGCCCTGCCGCATGGACACCCGGGCCGCCTGCCGAGCTGGTCGCTGCAACGCATCGCCGCCGGAATCCTGATCGCCATACTCGGCGGCGCCGCCGGCTGGATGGCACATGGCCAGTATCCGTCGGCAGAGCGGATCGCCGCTGCGGTGCCGCTGCCCCGGCAGGCCGCCATCGCCCATGCCGTCTACTCGCCGGACGTGCGCCGTCCCGTCGAGGTCAGCGGCGAGCAGGAAGAGCAACTCGTCACCTGGCTGTCGAAGCGCATCGGCACCCCAGTCAAGCCACCGAAACTCGGCAAGCTGGGGTACGAACTGGTCGGCGGACGCCTGCTGCCCGGCAATATCGGCCCGGTTGCCCAGTTCATGTACCAGGACGGCACCGGTCAACGCCTGACGCTGTTCGTGTCTACCGAAAACACCGCCAACCAGGAGACCGCCTTCCGCTTCGCCCAGGAAGGTCCGGTCAACGTCTTCTACTGGATCGACGGTAAATTCGGCTACGCCCTCTCGGCCACCATCGACAAGGGAGAACTCGCCCGCCTGGCCACGGCGGTCTACGAGCAGATCGAGGGCAAGTAACAATCGGACAATCCCTCATCGTACCTTGCCATTCAAAAAGGAGTGTCACCATGAAAATCGCAAAGCACCTGCCCTTCGCCGCCGTGTTGGTTTTGCTTACAGCCGCTCCGTCCGCCGCCCTGCATGCCGCCGACGCCAGGACAAGTTTCTTTGTCACCAGTGAAGGCTCCGGGAAAGGCGGCGACCTCGGCGGACTCGCCGGTGCGGACAAGCACTGCCAGTCGCTGGCCGAAGCAGCCGGTATCGGCAAGCGCACTTGGCGCGCCTACCTGAGCACCAGCGCCACGGCCAGCACTCCGGCGATCAACGCCCGCGACCGCATCGGCAAAGGCCCTTGGTACAACGTCAAGGGCGAATTGATTGCGCGCAATGTCGATGAGCTGCACCGCGAAAACAACCTCAACAAACAAACCGCACTTACCGAAAAAGGCGAGATCGTGAACGGGAGGGGCGACAATCCCAACCAGCACGACATCCTGACCGGATCGGATTCGATGGGCATGGCTTTCCCAGCCGGCGAGGACACCACGTGCGGCAATTGGACCAGCAGCGCCAGTGGCGGCTCGGCCCAGGTCGGCCACCACGACCGCACGGGACTGGATCTGAAGCAACCGGCCAAGTCGTGGAACCACTCGCACCCATCGCGAGGCTGCAGCGTGGACGCTTTGCGCAGTTCGGGCGGGAACGGACGCCTCTATTGCTTCGCGGTGAAGTGATTCGAGACAGAAACGGCAATGCCCGCGCGCAACGCCGGGGGTTGCCGTAGTCGTTGACCTGTTGAGGACTACGGCAATCGTCCGATTGCCGCCGTCGATCCAGGCTGGACATCAGAGCATTCCGAAACAAAGGCCAGTGTGATTGAGATCTGTAAGTGCTGCTTTGACAGCACTTGCCTCTGCTGGACGCGTGTCGGTTTTATTTACACAAATTGACAATAAAATCAATATATTTTTTTGCGGCCAAATAAACCTTTGTTTAAATGTGGTTATTTCTGGGCGATCTGTTTGGGCACATTCTATGCGTCCCCCGAAAGCACAACCGCAACAACCTCGGGCGCGAGGTTTTTCTGTGGGTGCAAAATTCTCGATAAACAACTCGAATAGGGGGCATCATGAAAAGATTGACAAGGTTGGCAACTGTCATCTCGGTTGCCTGTGCAACATTATCGGCGCCAGCGTTTGCTGCAACGGAAGCGGAGAAACAGGCCGCTATCCAAAGCGGCTTGGCGTGGATGGCGGCCAATCAGCAAGCTGATGGCCGCTGGAACTATGGCGAATACGGAGCCGGAGACGTCGCGGCTACCGCCGCCGCGCTTCTCGCCTTCCAGGAGCAGAAAGCCAAAGCAGGCGGCTGGTTCGGTGCGGATTACTCCACTGTTGTCGCCAAAGGCTATCAGTACCTGATGAGCAATGCCCAGGCCGTCACCATTGGAGCTCAGCCAGCCGGGAACCCGGATACGAACAGCAACGGGATCGGAGTCAAGTTCGTTCTGGGAGGCGCCAATGGCCGGGACACCTATGTAACGGGATTGGTCCTTCCTGCCTTGGCCAAATACGGGAATCTGAACGACACGATCGCCGTCGGATCGCAAGCTGGAAGAACCTACGCTGCGGTGATCCAGGACACTGTCGACTATTTTGCTTGGGGGCAAAATGACAGCGGATACGCGCGGGGGGCATGGCGTTACTATGCAAATTCGGGCGATGCGGACAACTCCACAGCCCAGTGGCCGGTGGTCGGCATGCTCTACGCTCAGGCGGCTGGCGCCACGATCCCGACCTTCGTAAAAACGGAACTGAAGACTTGGATCGACTATATCCAGCATCCAAACGGAGGATCTGGTTACGATTCGCCGTATAGCTATACCAATGAGTCAAAGACCGGTGGCTTGCTGGTGGAGATGGTGTTCGCCGGATATGACGGCTACAAGGCTGGGGATACGCTGGGTAAGCAGGAAGCGCTCAATTTCCTGGACACCAACTGGAAGAATGGCCCGAGCGATTGGTATGGAAACTTCGGACATCCGTACGCAATGTGGGGAATCTACAAAGGGCTGCAACTGACGATCGGCCTTGACGACACTACCGAAATAGCCAATCTCCACGCTCCGGGCGATCTGGACGCCGGCAAGGTATGGAACTGGTGGGAAGACTACACTGACTACTTGGTCCATAGCCAGAACTCCGATGGTTCGTGGACAGGTTATTGGTACTGGGGCAATGTTCTCGCCACTCCTTGGTACATCAACATCCTGAACGCCACGGAAATTGACGATGGCGGGAATGATGTTCCCGAACCGGGTACGCTGATGCTCCTTGGCGCAGGTTTGCTGGGAGTGCTGTCCATCCGACGCCGGCGTCAAACGGTATGATTGCGGTCTGAAGGTCGCAATAAAAATGACAGAGCCCGGCCAAGCTGGGCTTTGTCGTATTAAATGTCCATACAATCGATGCCGGATTCAGACGAGGAGCATTGCATGTCGAAGTTTGCGTATCACACACAGCAACTGATTCTGACCGTGTTGACGGTTGTCACGCTTCTCGGCACAGGAACGGCGCGCGGAGCACTGGCGCCGGACAACGAAAAGCGACCGGCCCCCACCCTCGTTCCGCTGCTTGATGGCGGGACCACCGACGTCCAGCCGCTGATCGGTGACACGGAACTCCGCAATCTCGCCCCATCTCATGTCACCGAAGCCCTCAGCAAAGGTTTGTGGAACTCGGCATGCGCCGGCGCCACGATTATGCTGGCGAAACAACAACCGGTGATGGACGCCCTCGGGGTATTCGCGATGTGCGCCGCCCTGCGTAACGACACGAAAGCCCTCCATTCCGCCATGAAGCGCCTCGAGCAAGCGGAATTTCCCCCACGTTACTACGAACAACTCACTCAGGGCATTCTGCTGCTTAGGAAAAAGTCACCCGACAAGGCGGGCGCCATCTTCAGAAACGTGTTAGTGCAGCGTACCGACGATCCGCTCGCTCTGTATTTCGAGGGAGAGGCTTTGCACGCCCAGGGGAAAGACGCTGAAGCCATCGCCAGTTTCAAGTCCAGTCTGAAAGGCTGGCCCGACCATGCGCCGGCGCACTCTGCCGTAGCGCGCCTGACCACTACCGGCAATGCCTCGAAGAGCGCGCTCCAATCCGCTATTGCGTCGACCGAACGCGCCACCAAGATCGATCCCACCAACCGGGCCTACTGGCAACAACTCGCGGACCTGTGTGATCGGGCAGGAGAAACGGGCCGGGCGAGCGCCATCCGGCTACAGTGGCTGACACGTCGCAGCCCCTGAGAACGGAAAGACCGTGTCGACAATGGTCTTCAATGGATTGCTTCACCCTCGGCGAAGAGCCACACGCTGAAACACGTCACCCCATTTTCCGACCGCACGGAAACGCGCCCGCGATGGGCCTCAACAATCGACTTGACGATGGCGAGACCCAGACCGGAATGTGATCCCTCGCCGGTGCGCGAGGGATCAGCCCGATAGAAGCGATCGAAGAGCCGCGAAAGGTGCTCGGCCGCAATGGTTTCCCCTGTATTGGCGATGTCGATCGCCACGTGTCCGGTTTCCGGGGTACGGATGGAGACCGTGACGCGCCCACCTGGCGGCGTGTGGCGGATGGCATTGGAGAGCAAATTGCTGATCGCGCGCCGGATCATCAGCGGATCGCCCCGGATTGCACCTTCGCCTTCGTGAATGAGAGCCACACCCTTTTCGTCAGCGGCCAAGCGATAAAACTCCACCAGGTCGACGATGAGAACGGCCAGATCAAGCCGCTCCTGCGTGGGCACGATCTGCCCCTCGTCGGCTTTGGCGAGGAACAGCATGTCGGCAATCATTCGCGAGAGCCGCTCGTATTCCTCGATGTTCGAGACCAATACCTCGCGGTATTCGTCCAGTGTGCGCGGCAGTGACAGCGTGACTTGCGTCTGCGTCATGAGATTGCTGATCGGGGTGCGGAATTCGTGTGCGAGGTCGGAGGAAAAGTCGGACAGCCGGCGGAATGACGCCTCCAGGCGCGCCAGCATGTCGTTCAAAGTCGCAGCCAGATCGGCCAACTCGACCGGAACGGCGTCTACCGCCAGACGGGAGTGAAGGCGCTGCGCCGTGATGCTCTCGGCTTTCTGCTTCATCGCGTTTAACGGAGCGAGTCCGCGCTTCGCGGCCAGCCAGCCGAGGACACCGGTCAACAACGCTGCGATCGCCACGAACGACCACAGCGTCACGCGAAAGCTGTCCATGAAGTGCTCATGGTGGGAAATATCCGTAGCCACGCCAACCACCACCGGCGCTGCTCCGTCGATACCGGTAGGGACGCGCGCCGAGATGCCGCGCATCGGCGTGTTGCGGGCGGTACGCCAGACGTAGGGACGCGACGCTCCTTCCCCTACAGGTCGCATCAGCAACTGCGCCGGAAACTCGGCACCGCTCGTGGCGAACAGCAACTCACCATCGGGCGACACCACCACGACGGCCAGGCCCTGATGACCGATCAGCGAGTCGTCCAGTTGCTGCGGAATATGGACCAGATCAACCTCCGAGCGGACCTTCGCGAGAGCATGTCGTGTCAGGTCCAGTTTGCCTGCCAGCACCTGGACGTCCTGTTCGACGAAATGCTCTTCGACGGTGCTGCCGATCAAGTAACCGAGGACCAGCAGAACCATCGTCGAAACGGTGGCAAAGAGCGCCGTGAGGCGCAGCGTGATCGAAACGCGAGTAATCACGCCCCCTCCGGAACTTCCAGAACGTAACCCATCCCACGCACGGTACGGACCAGCTTCACCTCGAAATCGTCGTCGATCTTGGCACGCAGGCGGCGCACAGCGACTTCGACCACGTTGGTGTCGCTGTCGAAGTTCATGTCCCACACCTGTGAAGCGATCAGCGAGCGGGGCAACACCTCGCCCTGGCGACGCAGCAACAGTTCGAGCAGCCCGAATTCCTTGGCCGTGAGATCGATGCGTCTCCCCCCACGCATCACACGGCGGCGCAGCAAATCAAGCTCCAGGTCGGCGGCACGCAGAAATTCGGCATCCTTGGCCTTCGTCCCCCGCCGCAACAGCGTACGCACACGCGCCAGCAGTTCGGTAAAAGCGAAAGGCTTGACCAGATAGTCGTCGGCACCAAGTTCCAGCCCCTTGACGCGATCCTCGACCTGATCCCGCGCCGTCAGAAAAAGCACCGGCATGTCGTTGCCGGCACGGCGGATGCCTTGCAGGATCTGCCAGCCGTCGATGCCGGGAAGCATCACGTCAAGGATCGCCAAGTCGTAGCTTTCGCTGCACGCCAGGTGCAGCCCGTCGAAGCCGTTGGTCACCAGATCGACCACAAATCCCGCCTCGATCAGCCCTTGCTTCAGGTAGGAGCCGCTCTTGGTCTCGTCCTCAACCACCAGAATTTTCATTGAACTCCCCGTCCCGAAACCATCGATGAGCGATTGTCCTGCGTTTGCCCGGTTCGTCGCAAAAGATTACAGAAATGTAATGCCCGGGTCAGCATTACGTCACATGGTTTCCAGCATGATCCCGGCGACGAACGCTTGCCATCGGAGCGCAGGGAGTGCGCACACGTGTTTTATGGAAAGGAGTGACACTGTGATCCGAAGACTTCTGTGCCGGACAATCTCCAGTCTGGTTCTGGCCGCCGCCTTCGCACAGGCGTCAGACAGACACTTCCGGCAAGCGAGTGGCTGGCCTTTTTACCCGTCAGGACTTCATCTATGACGCGGATCAGGACGAGTATCGCTGTCCGGCAGGAGAGCGCGTGATCAGGCGCTTCAGCGCAGTCGAGAGGGACATCCTGCTACACAAATACTGGTCCTCGGCCTGTTCCAAGTGCGCCATCAAGGCACAATGCACAACCGGTGACTATCGGCGTATCAGTCGCTGGGAGCACGAGGATGTTCTGGAGCGGATGCAGGCTCGCCTCGCCGCCACGCCTGACGCGATGAAAGTTCGCCGACGAACTGTCGAGCATGTCTTCGGAACGTTGAAATCCTGGATGGGATCAACTCATTTCCTGACAAAGACACTGCCGCGTGTCAGCACGGAAATGAGCTTGCATGTACTGGCGTACAACTTGAAGCGGATGATAAAGATATTCGGAGTACAGCCGCTAATCCGAGCAATGGCGGGGTAATCCCCCGCATCGACCATTACTTCCTGCTTCGTTTGCTCATTATCGGCATTGAATCACGACAAGAAAGACTGCTATGCCACCGCTCCGACTTGTTCGTATCGGGCAAAACAATCGAGTTTTCACACGGCCTCGGTCGATGGCGGTCAAAAAATCGAGAATCACTGGTCATGTTTGACCAGAACGCGCGGTCAACTTGAGGCGAATCCGCAGTGTGGACATTAGCGCCGGTATCGGCTGTAAAACGCCATTTCATGTGGACATCGCTACCCTTGCTAAGTGTGTCTGTGTTTATGGACGATTCGCGCCATATCCACACCCCGTCGTCTCGCACTTCCGAGGAAAACGCCGATCTGGTCGGCGCGATCAATATTTTAGCGGCAGGACATGCCGTGTTGGCCTGTGGAGGAATGGCGCAGTCGGGCCGTCCAGCGAAGCAGGAACCCACCGAAGCGACTACTCAGGGGCTTGCCCTTGTTTAGCGCAGTAGGAATCGTCTTCCTTCAGGTAGGCGAGGACGTCAAAAGGAGTCAGGCAAGATCACCATCAAGAACGGCCCGATCAAGCATCTGGACATGCCGCCAATGAGCATGGTCTTCACCGCCAAGGAACCTGCCCTGCTCGACAAGGCCAAGGTCGGCGACAAGATCCGCTTCCACGCCGTCGACGAAGGCGGAAAGCTGGTCGTCACCGACATCCAGCCGGCGAAATGACCGGGGCTGGAAGATTACAGGAATGTAATTTTCCGGTCAGCTTGGCGTCGGGATAGCCTCACCATACTGCCCCTATCCAATAACGAGGAGCAGTTACATGGCACGGAAAATCTCGATCCTGCTGGCGATGATGGCGTTGGGAACCGCCGGCGCAAGCATCGCCCAGACGGCGGGAACGATCGAACTTTACAAGAACCCCTATTGCGGATGCTGCGGGAAATGGGCCGAGCATATGACCAAGGCCGGCTTTTCCGTCAAGACCCATGAGGTGGATGACGTACCGGGCACACGCAAGAAACTGGGCATGCCCGACAAGCTCGGCTCGTGCCACACGGCCAAGATAGGCAACTACCTCCTCGAGGGCCACGTACCCGCCGAAGACATCAAGCGGCTGCTCAAGGAAAAGCCCAAGGCGATTGGGCTCGCCGTTCCCGGAATGCCGCAAGGATCCCCCGGCATGGACATACCGAACGCGCCCCCCTATGAAACCCTGCTGGTCCACAACGACGGCAGCACACGTGTATTTGCGAAACACTGACCCCTTGGAGAACTCGTTATGAAAACCACGATCACCGCCATAGTCGCCGCTATTGCCACCGCCGCCACCATCCTCCCGGCGTCAACCATGGCTGCCAGCGACCACGCTGGACACGGCGCCATGCCGTCGCACCAAGCTGCTCCCAACGCTACAAAGATGGTCGATGGGCAGGTGAAGAAGATCGACAAGGCCGCCGGCAAAGTTACGCTGGCCCACGGACCTCTGGTCAATCTGGGCATGGACATGCCGATGACAATGGTCTTTCGCGTCAAGGACGCCACCTGGCTCGATCAGATGAAGGAAGGCGACAAGATCCGCTTCACCGCAGAAAACGTGAATGGCGCCATCACGGTCGTGCAATTCGAACCGGCCAAATGATTCCCGGCATCCGGTTGCATGACCGATAGCAAATTGGCGCGGCGCATCCCGGTCAGCTAGGTTGGTCTTGTGAGGGCAAGAAAGGCAGCGTGCCCCCCGAGATGGCCGGATCCAATCATCCGCAGCCAGATAACAAAACAAACGATTCTTGGTAATCGGAGATATTCATGCCAAAACGCTTTTCCCTGCAAACACTGACGGTGGTGTTGGCGGTCCTGTCGGCACCTGCCGTACTCGCCCAGGACGCTGCGCCCGGGCGCACCGTCGCCAGCCTGCTCGACTACGCCCGGCAGAACAACCCCGAATACGCGTCGATGCGCCACGAGGCAGACGCCGCCGGCGAGCGCGTGACGCCGGCCGGTGCCCTGCCGGATCCCAAGCTCCGGGTCGAACTGATGGACATCACCCGCATGGGCGAGCAGAGCCCTACCCTTTCCCCGAGCCGCGCAGGAAGCACCAAATACACGATCACCCAGGAACTACCCTGGTACGGCAAGCGCGACCTGAAGCGCGAGATCGCCGAACTCGACGCTGACGGCGCGCAGGGCCGTTATCGCGGTACGTGGTCCGAGATCGCCGCGCGCCTGAAGACCTCCCACGCCCAACTCTACGTCCTGCACGGCAACGAGCAGCTCACCCGCGAAATCCTCGACCTGATGGTCCGGCTGGAGCAGATCGCCCAAGCGCGCTACGCCGGTGGCCTCGCCATGCAGCAGGACATCGTCCGCGCCCAGGTCGAACAGACCGCCATGCGCAACGACCTGATCATGCTGGAGAACGAAGGCAACATGCTGCGTGCGCGCATCAACATGCTGCTCTCGCGTCCGGCCAACGCCCCGCTGGCCACACCCGAGGCGCTGCGCCCGCTGCCAACGCCGGCCAAGCTCGACTACGCCGCGCTCGAAGACCGCGTGCGCGGACGCAATCCCCGTCTCTTCGCCGACGACGCCGCAATCAAGTCGGCCGAGAAGAAACGCGAGCTCGCCTACAAGGAGCGCTACCCCGACTTCATGCTCGGCGTGACGCCCGTGCAGTACAGCAACTCGGTCAAGGAATGGCAGTTGATGGTCGAATTCAACATCCCGCTGCAGCAATCCACGCGCCGCGCCATGGAACGTGAATCCGAGTCGATGCTCTCCGCGGCCCGGGCGCGCAAGGACGCCACGGCCAACGAAGTACTCTCTGGACTGGCCGAGAACCTCTCGGGCATCGAAGCGGCGCGGCGCACCGAAATGCTGGCCACGACCAGCCTGCTGCCGCAGGCCGAACTGACCTTCAACTCCGCGCTCGCCGCCTACGAAAACGGCAAGGTCGACTTCGCCACTCTGCTCGAAGCGCAGCAGCAGATTCGTAAGGCGCGCCTGAATCAGATCAAGGCGCAGGGAGAGGCGCAGATTCGCCTTGCCGAAATCGAAAAACTCCTGGGAGAAGACCTATGAAGCAAGGAACGGGATTGGCCGTCGGCATCGTGGTTGGCGCATTGGTCGCCGGCGCCGGCGCCGGCGGCTACTGGCTGGGTACCAAAGGCGGCGGCACCGCGCAGACGGTTGGCGCGGGCCCCGCCGCTGAAGGCGGCAGGAAGGAGCGCAAGATCCTCTACTACCGCAACCCGATGGGCCTGCCCGATACCTCCCCGACGCCCAAGAAGGACCCGATGGGCATGGACTACATCCCGGTCTTTGAAGGCGGCGAGGAAAACGAACCGGCGTCGGCCAACCAGATCAAGATCGGCACGGAGAAGGTCCAGAAGCTCGGCGTGCGCACCGAAGCGGCGCAACTGCGCGCGCTCGACCGGATCGTGCGCGCGGCTGGCCGCGTCGAACCGGACGAGCGGCGGACCTACGCCATCTCCCCGAAATTCGAAGGATACGTCGAACAGTTGCACGTCAATGTCACCGGCCAGCCGGTCGGCAAGGGACAGCCGCTGTTCGAGGTCTATAGCCCGGAACTCGTCTCGGCGCAACGCGAGTACGCCATTGCCGCGCAGGGGGTCGAAGCGCTGAAGGGTGCTGATGCCACGGCGCAGGCCGGGATGAAACAACTGGCCGAATCGAGCCTCGCACGCCAGAAGAACTGGGACATCTCCGAGGCACAGGTCAAGGCGCTGGCACAGTCGGGCGAGACGAAGCGCACGCTGACCTTTCGTTCGCCGGTGTCCGGCGTCATCACCGAGAAGAAGGCGCTGCAGGGCATGCGCTTCATGCCCGGCGAGGTGTTGTACCAGGTTGCCGATCTTTCTTCGGTGTGGGTCGTCGCCGACGTTTTCGAGCAGGACATCGGTTTCGTGAAGACCGGGGCGAGCGCTAAGGTGCGCATCAACGCCTATCCGGACAAGGTATTCGAGGGCAAGATCAGCTACGTCTACCCGACGCTCAACGAAATGACGCGCACCGTCCCGGTCCGCGTAGAACTGGCCAATCCGGGGCTGCTGCTGAAACCCGCGATGTTCGCCCAGGTCGAACTGCCGGTCGGCGCACGCGGTACCGTGGTCACCGTGCCGGTTTCCGCCGTGATCGACAGCGGTACGCGGCAGATCGTTCTAGTTCAGTTGGGCGAAGGCCGCTTCGAACCGCGGGAAGTCAAACTCGGCGCACGCAGCGACAACCACGTCGCGGTCATCGACGGAGTGAAGGACGGGGAACAGGTCGTCGTCGCCGCCAACTTCCTGATCGACGCCGAGAGCAACCTCAAGGCGGCGGTCAGCGGATTCAGCGCACCGGAAGCGAAGGTTGGCGCCAGCAAACAGGTGGGGCACCAGGCCAGCGGCCGTATTGACGACTACGACCCGAAAACGGGAACGGCCACCATCGAGCACGGGCCGATCGACAGCCTCAAGTGGCCGGCGATGACTATGGAGTTCAAAGTCGCCAACGAAGGACTGGTGAAAGAACTGAAACCAGGTTCGCGCATCGACTTCGAGTTCGTGGAGCGTGGGCAGGGCGACTGGGTGATCACCGCGATCAAGCCAGCCGGCAACGCGAAGCCCGCACCTGCCGCTGCCAGCTCTCACAGCGGTCACTGACGTCATCTCCAAGCGAATCAGCCAATACTTCGTCATCCCGGCGAAAGCCGGGATCCAGCCACGCCACAACCATTCTGGATTCCTGCTTTCGCCGGAATGACGCCCCAAGAATCGGAAAAACGCCATGCTCGCAAAAATAATCGAATGGTCCGGAAAGAACCGTGCTCTCGTCCTGCTGGCCACCCTGTTCATCGTTCTCGGCGGCGTCATCGCCGTGCTGCGCACCCCGCTCGACGCCCTGCCCGACCTCTCCGACGTGCAGGTCATCGTCTATACCGAATATCCCGGTCAGGCGCCGCAGGTGGTCGAGGACCAGATCACCTACCCGCTGACCACGGCCATGCCCTCGGTGCCCAAGTCGAAGGTCGTGCGCGGCTTCTCGTTCTTCGGCGCCTCGTTCGTCTACATCATCTTCGAGGACGGCACCGACATCTACTGGGCGCGTTCGCGCGTACTGGAATACCTCAACTTCGCTTCCGGACGCATGCCCAAGGGCGTCACGCCGCAGATCGGACCGGACGCCACCGGCGTCGGCTGGGTCTACCAGTACGCCTTGCTGGCCAAGGACAAGACGCTCGCCGAGCTGCGCTCGATCCAGGACTGGTTCGTGCGCTACCAGCTGACCAAGGCGCACGGCGTCTCCGAGGTCGCCTCGGTCGGCGGTTTCGTGCAGACCTACCAGGTCACCGTCGATCCGGTGAAGCTGCGCTCCTACGGCATTCCGCTGATGAAGGTGGCGCAGGTGATCCGCGACTCGAACCGCGATGTCGGCGGGCGAGCCGTGGAAATGGCCGAGACCGAGTACATGGTGCGCGGCAAGGGTTACCTGCGCGGCATCGGCGATATTGAAAACCTCGTCGTCAAAAGCGAAAAGGGCGTTCCCGTCCTGATCCGCGACATCGCGCGAGTCGAGCTGATTCCCGACGAGCGGCGCGGCCTGACCGAACTCAACGGCGAGGGCGAAGTCGTTTCCGGCATCGCCATGGCGCGCTACGGCGAGAACGCACTCGAAGTGATCCATAACCTGAAGGAGAAGATCAAGGAGGTCTCGGCCGGCCTGCCGGAGGGGGTCAGCATCGAAAGCGTTTACGACCGTTCGGATCTCATCCACCGCGCGATCGATACCCTGAAGCGCACGCTGATCGAGGAATCGCTGATCGTCGCGCTGGTCTGCATCGTCTTCCTGCTGCATGTACGCAGCGCGCTGGTGGCCATCCTGATGCTCCCGGTCGGCATCCTGATCGCCTTCATCTCCATGCGCCTGCTCGGCATGAACTCCAACCTGATGAGCCTGGGCGGCATCGCCATTGCCATCGGCGCGATGATCGACGCGGCCATCGTGATGATCGAGAACGCGCACAAGCATCTCGAACGCCTGCCGGAGAAGCACTCCAAAGCAGAGCGCGCCACCGCCATGATCGACGCCTGCAAGGAAGTCGGCCCGGCACTCTTCTTCTCGCTGCTGATCATCACCGTCTCGTTCCTGCCGGTGTTCAGCCTCGAAGGCCAGGAAGGACGCCTGTTCTCGCCACTGGCCTACACCAAGACCTTCTCGATGGCCGGCGCCGCCTTCCTGTCGGTCACGCTGGTGCCGGTGCTGATGATGTACTTCATCCGCGGCAAGATCATGCCCGAGGCGAACAACCCAGTGAACCGATTCCTGATCTGGGTCTACCGCCCGATCATCCGCGGCGTCATGCGCTGGAAGAAGCTGACCATCGCGTTCGCCGTCCTGGCCTTGGGCCTCACGGTTTTTCCGGCCTCGAAGCTCGGTTCCGAATTCATGCCGACGCTCAACGAAGGCACGCTGTTCTACATGCCGGCCTCGCTGCCCGGCATGTCGATCACCAAGGCCGCCGAGCTGCTGCAGACGCAGAACAAGATCATCAAGAGTTTCCCGGAAGTCGCCTCGGTTTACGGCAAGGCCGGGCGCGCCAACACCGCGACCGATCCGGCGCCGACCGAGATGTTCGAGACGGTGATCAACCTCAAGCCCGAATCCGAATGGCGCGCCGGCATGACCATCGACAAGCTGGTCGCCGAAATGGACAAGGCGATGCAGTTCCCCGGCGTCTCCAACGCCTGGACGATGCCGATCAAGGCGCGCATCGACATGCTGTCCACCGGCATCCGCACGCCGATCGGCATCAAGGTCTTCGGCAAGGACCTGAACGAGATGGAACGGCTGGCCAAGGAAATCGAAGCGGCCGTCAAGGACGTGCCGGGCACCTCCAGCGCTTTCGCCGAACGCATCACCGGCGGCTTCTACCTCAACATCGAGCCGGACCGTGGGCAACTGGCACGCTACGGCCTCTCTGTCGGCGAACTGCAGGACGTGATCGGCAGCGCGCTCGGCGGCGAAATGGTCACGACGACGGTCGAGGGCCGCGAGCGCTACGGCGTGACGGTGCGCTACCCGCGCGAATTGCGCTCCGACCCGCAACTGATCGCCCGCGAAGTGCTGGTGCCGACGATGGGCAGCGGCATGATCCCGCTCGGCCAGTTGGCCAAGGTCGAGATCGCCAAGGGCACGCCCGGTATCCGTACCGAGAACGCCCTCCTGTCGGCGTATATCTACGTCGATACCCGCGACGGCGACCTAGGTGGTTACGTAGCCCGGGCAAAGAAGGCCGTAGCGGAAAAGGTCAAGTTCCCTTCAGGCTACTACATCACCTGGAGCGGCCAGTTCGAGAACATGGAACGCGCGATCGAGAAGATGAAGGTGGTCGTGCCGGTCACGCTGCTGTTGATCTTCCTGCTGCTGTACCTCAACTTCCGGCGTATGACCGAAACGCTGATCGTCATGCTCTCGGTGCCCTTCGCGCTGGTCGGCGGCATCTGGCTGATGTGGTGGCTGGGTTACCACATGAGTGTTGCCGTGGCCGTCGGCTTCATCGCGCTCGCGGGTGTCGCGGCAGAAACCGGCGTGGTAATGCTGATCTACCTCGACCACGCCTGGGAGGAGGTCAAGGCCCAATGCAGCGCCGCCAAGCGCACGCCGACCGTTGCCGACCTCTACGACGCGATCATGGAAGGCGCCGTCGAACGCGTGCGCCCGAAGATGATGACCGTCGTCGCCATCATGGCGGGTCTACTGCCGATCATGTGGGGCACCGGCACCGGCTCCGAAGTCATGAGCCGTATCGCCGCGCCGATGGTCGGGGGGATGGTCTCCTCGACGGTGCTGACGCTGGCCGTCATCCCGGCGATCTACGCGCTGGTCAAGCAGTGGCGTCTGAAGCGCGGGATGGAGGGATAACCCGCAGCGCCACCGTCAGGCAGGACGGTAACGACTACCGTCCTCCTCTCGACCAGCTCAGGTCTCACACGTAAAAATTGTTCCTGGCCTTCAGCTCACGTACGCCGGGATGCTTGGCAAGCTCGTCTTCAACCAGATCGACCCCAAACCCGGGGCGATCCGAAAGGTGCAGGATTCCTCCACGCACATCCAGCGGATGGCTGATGACCTGATCGCGCCAGGGCACATCGTTCACCATGAATTCGCAGCGGAAGAAATTGGGAATGCTGGCGCAGACATGAGCGCTGGCCAGAGTACTCAACGGCCCGTTCGGATTGTGCGGCGCCACCAGAACGCCGTAGGCTTCCGCCATGGTGGCGATCCGCTTCATTTCGCTCGGACCGCCGCAGCGGGTAATGTCCGGCATGATCACGTCGCAGATGTGGTTTTCCAGCACCGGACGGAACCCGTGCCGTGTGTAGTGGCGTTCGCCGACGCAGATCGGGACATTCGACGGCAGTCTTTCCCTGAAGGCGCGTAGCGTCTGGGCGCTTTCCGGACCGGCCGGCTCCTCGTACCAGGTGACGCCCAAGGGTGCCAGCCTTTCCGCCATCTTGATCGCCACTTCGAAATTCAGCATGGCATGGGTCTCGATCATCATGTCGAATTCGGGACCGACCGCGTCGCGAACCGCATTGGTGACTTCGAAGGCCAGATCCTGCTGGTTCTTGGTCAGCGTCAGGTTGGTGTGCAGGTCTTCCCCGTAGAGGTAGTTCGTATGCGCAAAGGGGTCGAACTTGAGGCCGGTAAAGCCCAGTTCCTTCACCCGCCGCGCCTGCCTCGCATACTCCTCGCCGGTATGGCCGCCGCCGGTAAACCAGTAGTTGGCGTACAGCAGAATGTCCTTGCGGAACGCGCCCCCCAGCAACTCATAACAGGGCATGCCGTACGCCTTGCCTTTCAGGTCGAGGAGAGCCATGTCCAGCCCGCTGATGGCGCAAAGACTGGCGCCGTAGGGGCCGATCCAGTTGAGGTCGCGGTAGAGCTTCGTCCAGATGAAGTCGGTCCGGAGCGGATCGAGGCCGATCACACGTTCGCCGACATGTTTCGCTGCGGCTTCGATGATCGGACTGCCCGGCCAGTTGGTCGCTTCACCCACCCCGGTCAAACCGGTGTCGGTGTAGACCTTCATCATGGTCCAGTTGTATTTCACGCCTTCGACAAGCCAGACCTTCACATCGGTGATTTTCATCGGTGCACCTTCCTCGGAAAAACTGCTCGGGACGCCAGGCCCACTGCCCGGCATCGAATTCAATCGGGTTACAGGATGCCGAACTTGTCCCAGGCCGCCTGGGCACCCATGCCGCCCTTGATCGCCTCGAATACCCGCTTCTCGCCATGCGCCTTTTGCCATGCGGCCTCGATGACATCTTTCTCAATTTCCTGCGGAATGACGCAGACGCCATCCAGATCACCGAACAGGATGTCGCCCGGCCTGACCGTTACGGCACCCACCTGGATCGTGCAGCGAAAATCGATGACCTTTCCGCGCGGACGCTGGTCTTGGGCAAACCGACCGTAGGAGAACACCGGGAAGCCGATTTGCAGGATGCCGCGGGTGTCGCGCGAATAGCCATCGACGATGGCGCCCGCCGCGCCGCGGTTCTGGGCGCAGGTGCTCATGAGTTCGCCCCAGAGCGCATACTCCGGGGATGCCCCGGTACAAATATAGATTTCGTGCCTTTGCAGGTCGTCGAGCGCACGCAACATCAGGCCGAACGGCCCATTGAAGAGATCGTTGACGCGGCCCGGTCCTTCCCCGCCGTGGTCATCCGCCTCAAGAACGGGCATGGCCCGCCCCACGAGAACCATGTCATCGCGCAGCGGCTGAATTCTCGGCGACAGGAACTGGTGGGTGCGTCCCATGAGGTCCATGACATCGCCGATCACGGCGCTGAACAGCCCTTCGCGGCAAAGTCTGAAAAGTTCGTCATCGTCACGCCACTGAGGCTTGGTGAACGCATTCATGTGAAACCCTCCCGGTAAGATTTACGTTACCGAACTATACTCCTGTAGGATAGGTAACGTAAAGATATGAAGGCCCGCACAAAAATCTCGAAAAGAAGATCGAACCGCCATGCCCGCCCGATTCTTTGCCGCCCCCACTCGACGCAATTACGATTGGCGACTCTGATGCTGGATTTTCTCTTCCTTCAACTTGGCGACGCCCATGTTCAGCATGGCAGAGACCGGCGCCACAAAGTGCTGTTCCATCGCGTAAGCCGCCGCGACGGAATCACGGCTGCAGATTGCCTGAACCAGGCGATCATGAAGCACGACGATACTGCTTTCGGTGTGACTGCTGATCATGCTCTGCATTCCGACACGCATCGATTCTTCGAGCGGGGCTCTTAAGGCGAGCAACTGGATCGGGAACAGCGGATTGTGGACAGCCTCCGCTATAGCCAGATGCAGCGCGTAGTCGAACTGAATCCACTGCGGATCAGACAACGGCAGTTCGTGCAGGCGTTGCCCTGCCTCCCGAATACGTTGCAGTTCTTCGTCAGTCGCATTGGACGCTGCCAGTGCCGCGGCCTGGATGGCGATGACCCGGCGCAACTCGAGAATTTGCTGAGCGCTGACTTGGCTGGTTGCGGCGGCATAGGAAAAAAACTGCGCCAGCACGTTCGGGTCAATTTCCCTGATTCTGGGC
This sequence comes from Propionivibrio sp., assembly GCA_029975435.1. GTDB lineage: Bacteria > Pseudomonadota > Gammaproteobacteria > Burkholderiales > Rhodocyclaceae > Propionivibrio. The sequence goes on from JARKPC010000112.1 coordinate 55,678, forward strand.
TTCTTTCCGCTCTGAACGGAGAGTACGCCAACGACAGCAAGCGCTCGATAGGACTCCCGGACCACATTGCGGCTGACCTTCAGCAATTCCGCAACCTGGCCCTCGCTGGGGACGGGGTCACCCACCTTGAGTTGTCGATCGGAGATCAATCCGAGTAGAAATCGAATGACCTGATCCGACAAGGTGTCTTTTTGCACAACGGGAACCGAATAGCCTTCCATCGATTTGGCATCCAAAAGGAGGGAACGATTCTACCCGAACATGTCCACCTTACCTACAGGTTCCGCCATAACGCGACGACCGAAGCCCGGCACGACCCCGGCCACCACGCCGCGACGGGTCCGGAAGACGCGCCGGTTGCCTTGGGCGAGTCAAGCAGCGTCGAATCCGGCGTTCTCGACTGCCTCGACCAGTTCGGCGCGGTCCACCTGCTCCGGGTCGAACTCGACCACGGCCCGCCCCCGCTCCAGAGACACCTCCGCTTTTGCCACGCCAGGCAACGCGACCAGTACCCCGGTTATGCTTTTCACACAACCGCCGCAAGACATCCCGCCGATATTGATGATGGTTGTTTCCATTGCTATTCCTTTCCTGGTTTCCAGTTTTTGAGAAGTAACGAACTGCCGACTACCGACACCGAACTCGCCGCCATCGCCGCGCCCGCAACAACCGGGTTGAGCAGGCCGAATACCGCCAGAGGGATTCCGAGTACGTTATAGATGAAGGCGAAGAACAGGTTCTGGCGAATCTTCGACAGCGTGGCGCGTGACAGTGAGATGGCATCGGCCACCCCGTTGAGATCGTCGCGCATCAGCGTCACGTCCGCCGCCTGCATCGCCACGTCCGAACCGGCGCCCATGGCGAAACTGACGTCGGCGGCGGCCAGCGCCGGTGCGTCGTTGATGCCGTCGCCGGCCATCCCCACACGCCTGCCGCCGTTGCCGGCCTTGAGACGGTTCACCGCGGCCGCCTTGTCGCCCGGCAACACCTCGGCTTCGTAGCGCGTGATGCCCGCCTCGCGGGCGATTGCCGCGGCGGTGCCGGCATTGTCCCCGGTCAGCATGACCACCTCGACGCCCAGTCGCTGCAGGCGCCCGACGGCGCGCCGGGAACTCGCGCGCAGGGGGTCCGCGACGCCGATCAAACCGAGCACTTCCTCGCCGGCGGCGACCGCCACGACGCTGCGCCCCTGCTGCTGCAACGCCGCCGCTTCGGAGGGAACGGCAAGTCCTTCCAGCGCGAACCAGGCCGGCGAGCCGGCACGCACGTGTTGGCCGCCGACATCGCCACGCACACCCCGCCCGGCGACGGCCTCCATGTTCTGCGGAACGCCGAGTTCAATACCTTCGTCCTTGGCCCGCGCCACGATGGCCGCCGCGAGCGGATGCGTCGATCCCTGTTCCAGGCTGGCGGCCAGCATCAGCAACCGCCCGGCGTCGGCGCTGCCTCCGGCGGGAACCACCTCGGTCACCACCGGCCGGCCTTCGGTCAGCGTACCGGTCTTGTCCACCGCCAACACCCCGATCCTTTCCGCCAGTTCCAGCGCCTCGGCGTTGCGGATCAGCACCCCGGCGCTGGCGCCCCGCCCGGTGCCGACCATGATCGCCGTCGGCGTCGCCAGTCCGAGGGCGCAGGGACAAGCGATGACCAGCACGGCCACCGCATTGACCATGGCCGCGCTGAAGTCGCCGCTGACCAGCCACCAGCCGATGAAAGTGGCGCACGCGATCGCCACCACGACCGGCACGAAGACGGCGGAAACCCGGTCGGCAAGACGCTGGACCGGCGCCTTGGAACCCTGCGCCTCCTCGACGAGGCGGATGATGCCGGCCAGCAGCGTATGTGCCCCGACGCCGGTGGCGCGGCAGCGCAGCAGCCCTTCGCCATTGACCGTGGCGGCGAAGACCCGGCTGCCGGGCGCCTTGGCCACCGGCATGGCTTCGCCGGTAAGCATGGCCTCGTTGGCGTTGGACGTGCCGTCAAGCACTTCGCCGTCGACCGGCATCGCCTCGCCGGGGCGGACGACGAACACGTCGCCGGGAATGAGTTGCGCGACCGGCACGTCGACCAGTTGCCCGTCGCGTTCGAGGCGCGCCGTCTGCGGCTGCAGGCGCACCAGCGCCTCGATCGCCGCCGAAGTACGCGCCTTGGCCCGCGCCTCCAGCAGCTTGCCGAGCAGCACCAGCGTGATGACCGTCGCCGAAGCCTCGAAATACACATGCTGGTGCGCCCAGCCGGCCAGCGTCACGGCCACGCTGTAGCCCCAGGCCATGGTGGTGCCCAGCGCCACGAGGACATCCATGTTGCCGGCCCGGTTGCGCAGCGCGTTCCAGGCGCCGCGGTAGAAGCGCCCGCCGATCCACAGTTGCACGGGCGTCGCCAGCGTCAGTTGCAGCCAGCGCGGGACGATATCGGTGTGCGTATCGGT
>JARKPC010000084.1 GCA_029975435.1 Propionivibrio sp.
CTGCGACTGGCGTGAGGCCAAGGCCACCGTGCGCAGCAAGGCGGTACCGTGGGTACTCAGGATGGCCAGCCAGTCGGGGTCTGCGCTAGCCAATTGATCGGCAAAGGGCTGAATGGTCGCCAGCAAGGCCGGGACTTCCCCGACCCGAATCGGGGTAATCGCCAGCGTCTCGCCGGCAATTTCGATTGAAACCGGTTGCGAGGGAAAGGCTGCAAAGGTAGTCATGGCGGTCCTCACAGCAGCACGATTATGTGGAGTGGATCGTTATGCATTGTTGATTTCCTTTCGGGGTGAAGTTACGGGGGTAGCGGGTTGGAGGGACTGCGCATAAACCTGAGGAACCGCCCGGCCCATCGGCCAGGGGGATTCCAAAGGAGAAGCACAATGCTTGAACATTTCTTTCATTGGCCGCCGCAGATTGCTCGTTTGCGCAAGAACCCTGGCGTCGAGTTGCTGAATGCCTTTGCCGAACACCTGAAGCAGAGCGGTTATTCCCGCAGCCAGGGATGTCGGCACCTGCGCGCGACGGCACATCTGCTGCACTGGCTTGAGCACAGAGGATCGGCACTCAACGAAACCAGCCCCGTCGTCATAGGCGAGTTCGTTCGGCATCTTCCACGATGCCGGTGCCCCGGTTTTACCGGCATGCAGCACGACAGGCTCTTGCGTGGCATCCGCGCGTTCACGGCATTCCGCGATGGGCGGATGCTGTGCACCGAGCGTCACGATGACGCGGTCGTCTCTACGTTGTGGGAGCATTTCAGCCGCTGGATGCGCGAACAACGGGGCCTCTCCGAACGCACACTGAGCGATTATCGCCATCGCCTGCGTCACCTGCTCGCGGACCTGGACGACGAGCCAAGCAAACTCAATGTCGCCTACCTGCGGCGCTTCACCCTCGAACTGGGCCGCAATGGCGGGAACACCGTGGTGAAGTCAACGACGACGGCTCTGCGCCAGTTCGTCCGCTTCCTGATTGTCACCGGTCAGTGTCCGGTCGGCCTGGAAGAGGCAATCCCAACCATCGCCTACTGGCGCCTGTCCACGCTGCCTCGGTATCTGCAACCTGATGAGATCGAGCGCGTTCTGGCCAGCCCTGATACACGAACACCGGTCGGCAAACGGGACCGGGCCATTCTGTTGCTGTTGGCGCGGATGGGGTTGCGTGCGGGCGATGTGCTGCAACTACGCCTTGCCGACATCGACTGGCGTGCGGCTACGCTCAGCGTGTCTGGCAAGAACCGACGGCAAACGCTGCTGCCGCTGACACAGGAGGTGGGCGACGGCATTGTGGACTATCTGTTGCACGGTCGCCCGACGACTGCCTCCGATTACCTCTTCGTGCGCGCCATCGCTCCGTTCCGACCGTTCCGCGATGCGCGCGGCGTCTCCGATGTCGCCAAACTGGCACTACGGCGGGCCGGAGTCGACGCGCGAGTGTACGGGGCGGCGCATGTGCTGCGGCACTCGGCAGCCTCGTCCATGCTGCGCCAGGGCGCGAGCCTGCAGGAGATCGCGGCCGTATTACGCCACCAATCGACGGTCAGCACGCAGATCTACGCCAAGGTCGATGTCGTCGCCCTGCGCGAACTGGCCCAGCCGTGGCCGGAGGTGCTGCCATGCTGAGCCAGACTGTACAGAACTACATCGAGGCACGCCGGGCAGCGGGCTTCAAGTTTGCGGCCCAGGCTGGACTTCTGCGTAGCTTCGCCGCTTACGCTGAGGCCAGAGGTGAGCATTACGTGCGCGCCAGTACCGCCATCGAGTGGGCAGGCCGGGTAGCCAAAGTGCCGCAACGCGCCCGCCGTCTGTGGGCTGTAACCCGGTTTGCACGTCATGCACGGGTGGACGATCCGCGACATGAAGTTCCGCCGCCAGCATTCGGTGGCGCGGGATGTCCGAGACGGACGCCCTACATCCTGAGCCAAGACGAGATAACGCGACTGCTGCATGCGGCAAGGAGTTACGGCAAGAACCCGCTGCTTGGGGCGACCTACGGCACCCTGTTCGGCCTGCTCGCCTGCACCGGCTTGAGGATATCGGAAGCCATCCGGCTGCGTCAGTCGGACATTACATCCGACGGCCTGCTCATTCGCAACACCAAGTTTCGCAAGAGCCGTCTGGTAGTACTGCATGACAGTGTCCGTGCCGCCCTTGAGCAATATTTGTCGCAAAGGCAGGCACTTGCGCCCCGGGATGACCATGTGTTTGTGTCTTCGCGAGGCACGCCGTTGATCCAGGAGTGCTTGGACGGCGTGTTCCGCGAGTTGGTCAAGCGCGTTGGCCTGCCACTCGGCCCGGATTTGCCTCGTATTACGCCACATTCATTGCGCCACACCTTCGCGGTGAGATCGCTACAGAGTTGTCCGGACGGGCGTGAGCGGATTGCCCGCCACATGGTGGCACTGTCCACCTACCTTGGGCACGTCGACGCGGCAGCGACCTATTGGTATCTGCAGGCGACACCAGAGTTGCTGCGGGACATCGCTTCATGTTGCGAGTGCCATGTGGAGAACGCGTCATGACTCCGATCGCTCCCCACATCACCGCATTCCTGCGGCAACGTTTGATCGAGGAACGCAATGCCAGCCGCAATACGTGCGAGTCCTATGCCTACGCCTTCAAGTTGCTGTTCGAGTTCGCGGCACAGCGGCTCAAGACATCACCAGCGAAGCTTTGCTTCGAGCAGATCGATGTCACGCTGGTGGCCGATTTCCTGACCCACCTTGAGCGCCGTCGCGGTAACGGAGCGAGCACCCGGAACATTCGTCTGGCGGCCATCAAGTCATTCATGCGGTTCATGCAGTACCGGCTGCCGGCAGCACTCGATCAGATCCAGCGTGTACTGGCCATCCCCGCCAAGAAGACGGAGACCAAGTTGGTCAAACATCTGACGGAGGAAGAAATGCAGGCCATTCTGGATGCCCCGGTTCCCACGAGTCGTGAAGGGATTCGAGATCGCGCCATGCTGCACCTGTGCTTCGCAGCGGGGCTACGCGTATCCGAACTAATCGGCCTGCTGATGGCGGATTTGCGACTGAAGCCGGATGCCAGCATTCGCGTCGAGGGCAAGGGGCGCAGGGAACGCTGTCTGCCGTTATGGAAACAGACCGCGACAGCAGTGCGCGCCTGGCTGGCAGTGCGAGGAAGCGTCCCGTCCTCTCATCTGTTTATCAACGCGCGCGGCGAGGCCATGACGCGATCCGGTTTCGAGTACATCCTGGCCAAGCATGTCAGGACCGCGACCGCCGTCTGCCCCTCGTTGTCGCAGAAGCGGGTATCACCCCATGTGTTGCGCCACACCTGCGCGCTGACAGTGCTACAGGCCACCAAGGATCTGCGCAAGGTCTCGCTGTGGCTGGGGCACGCGAGCATCCAGACCACCGAGATATACACACGTGCTGATCCGTCCGTGAAGCTGGAGGCCCTGGAGTCCATCGTGGCGCCGGAACTACGCACCGGCCGCTTCAAGGCCACCGATGCGCTGATCGCTTCTCTGCATTCGCGAGCCTTTGCTGACGCTGACAGCACGCCTCGACGATAGCCGCCCTTAACAGAGTCGCCTGACATGAGTCGGACGACTCTGCTTTTTATGCGCAGTACATCGAACCCGCCACCCCCGTAACTTCACCCCGAAAGGAAATCAAAAATGCATAACGATCCACTCCACATAATCGT
>JARKPC010000100.1 GCA_029975435.1 Propionivibrio sp.
CCCGCACGCCTGCACCGGCTTCGTCATGGGCCACAACATGCTCGACGAGTACTGGGACACCGACGCGCACAGCGCGCAGCGTTCGATGCTCCTCTACGGCCGCCCCGAGCGCCAGCCGGACCGCTACGCCAACGGCGCGCGGCCCCGGCACGACTTCTCGGCGCGGATCACCGGCCCGATCGTCGGCGACGTCTTCAGCAACTTCGCCGTCGCCTGGGAGAAGCAGACCGGCGAAGCGCTGGAGAAGCCGGACTTCACTTACCACCCGATCAACCCGCTGGCCTCCAATCAGAAGAAGCAGCAGGCATCGGAACAACAAAAACCCGGCAACGTCCTTCGCGACATCAAACCGCCCCCCTTCGCCACACGCGACCCCGTGATCATGGGCCAGATCCTGCGCACCCAGCCGCAATACGGCAAAGAGGACATCAAGACGTGCTACCTGCAGGCGCTGAATAACGCCACCCAGTACATCCACATCGAGAACCAGTACTTCCGCTGGCCGCCGCTCGCCGAGAAGATCAAGGAATGCGCCGCCGGGCAGACCTGCGCGGGACGCCAGCCGGAGACGCACGGGCCGCTGTACCTCTTCGTGATCACCAACTCGACCGACGACGGCGTCGGCAAGGGCACGGTCAACACCTACCGCATGCTCGACAGCCTGGGCCGGGCGGACACAATTCCAACCGTGGCCAAGCAGGAGCGCGCCGACGATGTGCACGCGAAATTCAAGCGCGCCGAGCAGGAGGTCGCCGAAGAACGCCTGATGCAGCGAGGGCTCACGGCAAGCCTCACGCGGGCGCGCCACTCCAACGACCGGCTGCGCACGAAACAGCTAATCGAGGCCTCGCAAGCCCGCCAGAAAGACGCCGAAGCGCGCCTGCCCGGCTTGCGAGAAAAGAAGCGCGAGCTCGAAGCCAATGATTACATCGTGGAGGCCGAAGACGTCCCCGGCCTCAAGTGCCTGATCGGCACGCTGGTCGCACCGGACACGAAGGACGGCCAGCCGTGGGTCGAAGTCTACATCCACGCCAAGCTGATGCTCATCAACGACGCCTTCATGACCCTCGGCTCGGCCAACATCAACACCCGCAGCATGGAAGTCGACTCCGAACTCAACATCGCCCATCACCGGCCGGAAATCACCCAGCCCGTGCGCCAAAAACTCTGGTCGATGCATACCGGCGGCAAGAGCGGGGCGGAGACGATGGATAAGGACGGGATGAAGAAGGCGCACAAGGTTTGGAAAGATCTTATGGATAGAAACGCGGGGCTAAGAAAACGGAAACTCA
>JARKPC010000107.1 GCA_029975435.1 Propionivibrio sp.
ACGCTGATCGACCGTGAGGACGCGATCCTGATCGCCCGCCACGCCATCGTCGCGCGCGGCGCATTGGTCTGGCCGACCGGCATCAGCACTGCGCACAAAGTGGCTGCCATCAAGCAACTCGAAGAACGTGGAGTCCTGGCCCGCGAGACTGCCTAAAACCCGCGCCTGCCCCACTTCCAACGCTCCGTTTCGCTCCCCCAAAAACCCGCCGCTGGCGGGTTTCGTCATTTCTGGAGATCCCAAATGCAGAACCCTTTTGAAAACCCCGGTTTCTCGACGGCCAGCCTGACGGCCGCCATCAACCTCCTGCCCAACCGCTATGGGCGGCTGGAGCAACTCAACCTGTTCCCGGCCAAGCCGGTGCGCACCCGGCAGATCATCGTCGAGGAGTACGCCGGTCGTCTGAACCTGCTGCCCACCCGGGCGCCCGGTTCGCCCGGCACGGTGGGTGAACGTGGCAAGCGCAACCTGCGCTCCTTCGTGATCCCGCACATCCCGCACGACGACGTGGTGCTGCCCGAGGAAGTGCAAGGACTGCGCGCCTTCGGTTCCGAAACCGAAATGGAAGCCATCGGCGGTGTCATGGCCCGCCATCTGGAGACCATGCGCAACAAGCACGCGATCACCCTGGAGCATCTGCGCATGGGGGCGCTCAAGGGCAAGATCCTCGATGCTGATGGCAGTGAGCTTGTCGATCTGTTCGACGAGTTCGACATCACCGCGCAATCGGTGTCCTTCGAGTTTTCGACGGCGGCCGACAACGGGCAAATCAAGACTGCCTGCCTCGAGTTGCTGGGCCTCATGGAAGATGGGCTCACTGGCGAGTTCTCGACCGGCGTGCATGTGCTGTGCTCGACCGAGTTCTTCCGGGCACTGACCACCCACAAGGAGGTTAAGACGGCCTACCAGAACTGGCAGCAGGGCGCAGTGCTGATCAACGACATGCGCTCGGGCTTCAGCTACAGCGGCATCACCTTCGAGGAATACCGGGGTCAGGCGTCCTTTGTGCAGGCCGACGGTACGCTGGGATCGCGCCGCTTCATTGCCGCAGGGGAAGCCCATGCCTTCCCGGTCGGCACGGTGGATACCTTCGCGACCTACTTCTCGCCAGCGGACTTCAACGAGACCGTGAACACCATCGGCCAGCCGCTGTATGCCAAGCAGGAGCCACGCAAGTTCGACCGGGGTACCGATCTGCACACGCAGAGCAACCCGCTGCCGATGTGCCATCGCCCTGGCGTGCTGATCAAGCTCGTTGCTGCCTGATGGATGTCGCGACGTTGTACGAGGCGGCCCGCAGTGCAGGACTTCTGACCGCCGTCACGGTGGCGGGCAGCACCGTGCACTGCGCCTTCCGTGCCCCCGACGAAACCGTGCTGGATGGTTTTGCGCTGTCGCGGGACTACCAGATCGACTACCCGGCGTCCTGGCTGACGCTGGCAGCCGGGGACACCGTCGAGGTGGCAGGCAATACCTATCAGGTGCGCGACGTGCGCGCCATCGGCGACGGCACCGAGCGCCGCGCCGCGCTCTCCCAACTCTGAGGAACTCCCCATGAACTCCGTCCGCGAGCGCGTCTTGCGGGAGATCGTCACGCGCCTGGCAACTGCGATTGCCCCGACACCGGTGCTGCGGATGCCTGCCGTGCCGGTCACCCGCGAGACCAGTCCAGCGCTGCTGCTGTTCGTTGATGGCGACAGCATCACCGCCCACGCCAACCACCTGGTCGACCGGCTGCTGATCGTCCGGCTTGCCGTGGTGGCACGCGGTGCGGATGCCTTCGACGTCGCCGACCAGGCGCTGGTCGCGGCCCACGCGGCAATGCTCGCCGACCCGAATCTGGGCGGTCTGGCCATCGCCGTGCGCGAGATCGACTGCGAATGGGAGTTCGACGACGCCGACGCCGGGGCCGTCGCGCTGCCCGCCCGCTACGAAATCCGCTACCGCACCCACGCCATCGACCTCACCCAAACAGGATGAACCCCTTATGCCAAATCTCACCATCGAACTACTGAAACCCCATACCCACGCAGGCAAGCGCCTCGCCGTGGGTGATCGCCTTGATCTGAATGACGCCAGCGCCCGCTGGCTGATCGCACAAGGCACGGCCAAAGCGGCCACCCCCGCCACTGATTCCAAACCCACCCGCCGTGATGCCACGTCCGGTGTTTCCACAACTGCAGCCACCCAAGGAGACTGAACATGGCTTACTTTTCCGGACAAGGCCGCGTCTACATCGGCGCACGCGATGCACTCGGCAACCCGACGGGCCTCACCTTCGTCGGCAACGTGCCCGAGCTCAAAGTCTCGCTGTCGGTCGACACCATCGAGCACCAGGAAGCGCAGTCGGGTCAGCGTCTGACCGACCTGCAACTCATCAAGACCAAGAAAGGTGAATTCGCCTGCACGCTGGAAGAACTGATCGCCACCAATCTTGCGCTCGCGCTCTACGGCACCACGACCGCGATCACCCCCGGCACCGTGACTGGCGAGCTGCTACCCAACCCGGTCACGCCGGGCAGTCTGTACCCGTTGGCCATGCAGAACGTGTCCGCCGTGCAGATCCAGGACTCGGATGCCACGCCCAAGACGCTTCCGGCCAGCCAGTACAGCGTCAATGCCAAGCACGGTTCACTGGTGGTGCTCGATGCCACGTCGGGCGGCCCGTACACCGAGCCGTTCACCGTCGATTACGCCTATGGCGCGGCGCAGAGTACGGCGATGTTCACCCAGCCTTTGCCTGAGCGCTGGATTCGCTTCGAGGGGCTCAACACCGCCGACGGCAACCGCGAGGTGGTGATCGACCTCTACCGCGTGGCCATCAACCCGGCCAAGGAACTCTCGATCATCACGGACGAACTGCTGAAGTTTGAGCTGTCAGGCCAGGTACTGGCGGATCTGACCAAGCCAGTCGGCGGTGATCTCGGTCAGTTTGGACGTCTGGTGCTGCTGTGATGGACGGCTTCAAGACCTTCCCCCCTGAGCCTGTGGTCGTGACGCTATCTGGCACCGCGCTGGAACTGACGCCGATCCGGCTGGGTGAGCTGCCACGGCTGCTGGCCGTGGTGCGCCCGCTGGCCGAGGAAATCACCAGTGATCCGGACTGGATGGCGCTGCTGGGACGGCACGGCGATGCCGTGCTGGATTTGCTGGCGATCACCACCCGGCGTGAACGTGCGTGGATCAACGACCTGTCGCTGGAGGACGCCGTACGACTGGCCGCCGCCGTGTTCGAGGTGAACGCGGATTTTTTCGTGGCGCACGTCGTCCCGGCGATTCAGGGCGCGGCCCAGCGACTCGCGCCGACGCTGCGTTCACTGACGACCTCGGCTGGCAATGTGGGTGGGATGGTGCCGTCGCCCGCCTGATCCGCTCCGGGCACCGCCTTGGCGACGTGATGGCCTACACGCTCACGCAGACGCAAGCCTTTCTGGATGCCGACGGACAGATCGAACGGGAGCAACTTGCCCAACTGCTCGGCATTCATGCGGTGGCAGCACAGGGCGAGAAGCGTGGCATCGAACAACTGCAACGCGATCTGCTCAAGGACTGACCCATGCGCCTCTCGCTCACCACCACCGGCTTGTTGGACCCGCGCCAGTTGGCGGCGTGGAGTACCGAGCGGCGTCGTGCCATCCACACCGCTGTCGCCAAGGGCATGCAATCGGGCGGGCGTGAAGTGCGCGATGCGGCGCGATCCGAGATGCGCAGTGCCTTCACCGTCAAGCGCAACAGCTTCATCTCCTCGATGGGCGTGAAGGTGTTCGACAAGAAGCCGGAGCAACTGCCTGCCTTGCTGGTCGGCAGCAAGATTCATTGGCTCGGTCTGCACGAAAAAGGCGGCACGGTGAGCGGCAATTTGCTGATCCCGCTGCTGCCCGGGCGCATAGGCCCCAAGCGCTTCAAGGCGGTCATTGACGGCCTGATGCGCTCGGGCAATGCCTTCTTTATCGAGAAGAACGGTCGCGTGCTGCTGATGGCCGAGAACATCAAAGAGAACGCCGGGCAGCTGGGCCGCTTCAAGCGTGCCGAGCGTGGTCGTACCGGGGCCAAGCAGATCAAGCGTGGCCAGGAGATTCCCATCGCCGTGCTGGTCAAGCGCGTCGATCTCAAACGACGACTGAATCTGGCGGGTGGCGTGCAACGCGCACTACCTGCCTTGGCGCGGGCGATTCAACAAGAACTGGACAAAGTCTGATGGCAAGCAATCGTGCCCAAATCCTGATCAGTGCCGTCGACCAGACCAAGACCGCCTTCGACTCGATCAAGCGGGGCTTGGGCGGCCTCACCGATACGGCCAAGAGCGTCAACGGGGTACTGGCCAACCTCGGCGTGGGCGTTTCGCTGGCGGGCATCGGGGCCATGATCAAGTCCAGCATCGATTCGGCGGATGCGCTGGACGAGATGGCGCAGCGTACCGGCATTGCCGTCGAATCGCTGTCGCTGCTGGTGCCTGCTGCCGAGTTGTCGGCGGTGTCCACCGAGAAGTTCGAAGCCGGGCTCAAGAAGCTGGCCACCGGCATGCTGGAGGCCGCGACCGGCTCGGAGGCGTCGGCACAGAACTTCGAAGCGCTGGGTGTGGCTGTCCAGAACCAGGACGGCACCCTACGCGACAGCGAACAGGTATTGCTGGATCTGGCCGACCGCTTCCAGGCCATGCCCGATGGCGCTGAGAAAGCGGCTTTGGCTGTCGATATCTTCGGCAAAGCCGGTGCGGAGATGATCCCCTTCCTGAACCAAGGGCGGGAGGGCATTGGTGCGCTGAAGCAGGAGGCGGCTGAACTCGGGTTGCAGTTGTCCGCTGACACCGCCGCACAGGCGGGCAATTTCAACGACGCGCTCGACAAGCTGAAGCTGGCCACCCAGAGCATCGGCAACCAGATCATCGCCTCCTTGCTGCCTGCGCTGAATGACATGGCCGGTGGCATGGTCGAGTCGGCCAAGCAAGGCGGCACGCTGCGGGTGATTCTGGACGGCATCGTGTTGGTGCTCAAGACGCTGGCCCTCGGTGCCGCCACCGTCGGCAAGGCCTTCGTCGCCTTGGGCGAAGCCATTGGCGCGGGTGTCGCCGCCGCTGTGGAGGCGCTCAAGGGCAACACCGAAGGGGCCAAGGCCATTATTGCCGACCTCAAAGGCAATCTGGTCAAACGGCTGGATGAACTGGCGTCCTTCCGTGACAGCCTGTTCGACCCCAAGCCCATCGAGGTCAAGGCACCCAAGATCCAGGCCGATCCGGAATTGCTTCAACGCCTGACCAAGCCCAAAGCCGTCAAGCCAGCGCAGGACACGACCGGCGCGCAAACCACGCTGATGAAAGCGCAGCTGGACGCCGAGTTCGCCCTGCTCAAGGACGGCCTGGCCCGGCAACAAACTGCGCTGGACGCTGCACTCGAAGACCGTCTGGTTTCGGTGCGCGACTACTACACGCAGAAAACGGCCCTCGAGCAACGCGAGGTTGATGCCGAGATTGCCCGCAAGCAGCAGGAACTGGCCCGCAGTCAGCAAGTCGTCACCACCGGCAAATCGGAAAACGACCGCCTGAAAGCCAAGGCCGAGGTCGCCAAGGCGGAAGCGGACCTCATCACGCTCAACAACCGGCGCACGGACATCGAGCAGGCCAATGCCCGCAAGGCGGCACAAGCCGAGCGCGAATTGGCCGACGCCTTGGCGCAGGCACGTGAGGAACTGGCACAGATCACCGGCACGGCGACGGATACCGACCGGCAAGCCGCCATCGAGCGCAGCTACCGCGATCTACGGGCGCGACTGGCGGCAGAAAGCGATGCCGACGGCGTGTCGCTCATTGATCGGCTGATCAATGTGAAAGCGGCGCAGGCCAATCTGGCGGCGCTGGAAGCCCAATGGCGGCAGGTCACCGAGCGTCTGCGCAATGCGCAGGAGGCGATCCAGACCCAGCAACAGGCTGGACTACTGACCGAAGCACAGGCGCGTCAGCAGATCGTGGCCCTGCAACAGCAATCGGCCACCGAGATGGAGCGTTTGTTGCCGACCATGCAACAGGCGGCGCAGGCCATCGGGCCGGATGCGGTGATTCGGGTACAAGCGTGGCGCAACGAGCTGGATCGCACCAAGCTCACGGTCGATGAAATGGCCCCGCTGTGGAATCGCATCGGCGAGAGCTTCGGCGGTGCGCTCAACGGGATGATCACCGGCGCGCAGACCTGGCGCAGTGCCTTGGCGAGCATCTTTCAGCAGGTGGCCGATGCCTTCCTGCAGCAAATCGTGATCCAGCCCTTCCAGCAGTGGATCGCCATGCAGGCGCGGATGCTGGCGCTCAAGCTCGGCTTCATCCAGCAGGAGCAGACCGTCGATGCGGCGGCCAGCGCCGCCAAGGTCGCGCAAAAGACCACCGAAACCACCGCCGTGGTGTCGATGGATGCAGCCAAGGCAGGAGCCGGGGCGGCAGCCTCGCAAGCCTCGATTCCCATCGTTGGCCCGGGACTGGCCATTGCCGCAATGGTGGCGATGGTCGCCGCGGTCATGGCGCTCTTGGGCGGCATCAAGAAGTTCGCGGGCGGCGGTCTGGTCTCCGGGCCGGGCAGCGCTACATCGGATTCGATCCCGGCGCGTCTCTCAGCAGGCGAGTACGTAGTGCGTGCTGCCGCCGTGCGCCAGGTCGGTGTGGCCTTCCTCGATTCGCTCAACGGCTTGTCGGCAGGCCCGCGTTTCAAGGGCGGCGAATTGGCCTTCGCAGCAGGTGGGCTGGTTCCGGAAGTGAAAGTGCCTCCTGCACAGCCGCAGATGAACCAAGCGGTGCGCATCGTCAACGCCATCGATCCCGGCGTGACCCACGACCACCTGCAGTCGCCTGCCGGAGAGCGGGTCATCGTCAACATCATCGGGCGCAATGCACGGGCCATCCGCTCGGCGCTGCAAAGCTGAATTTTTAGGGGAAAGTCCAATGGCACTTCTGTTCATCGACGGTTTCGATCACTACGACCCGCAGGCCGTGGACGGCTTTGGCGATCCGTGGCTTGCGCGTGGCAAAGCTGCGTATCTGTCACCGCAGGCCACCAGGATCAATGGCCGTCGTCCGTCCTCCTATGCCCTGCGTTTGCCGGAAGGTTCTGGTGGTGGCTACGTCAAGAACCTCGACGCCACCAAGACCAGCCTGATCGTCGGGGCGGCCATTCGCGTGGTCTCCTTTGAAAACACCTACACCGAGCCACTGCTGCTGGGCGTGCGTGACGCCAACTCGCAGGTCGCGCATCTCGTGAAAATCGGCGAGGACGGTCGGCTCAAGCTCTACCGCTGGCAATACGGCTATGACCAGTTGATCTCTGTCTCAGTCGCAAGCGCTCCGGCGCGCGGCTGGCACTACATCGAGTTGCAGGTTACGCAAGGCACCAGCAACGGCATTCTGTCAGTGCGCATCAACGGCATCCTGGCCATACAGATGACTGCGCAGAACACCATCCAGGGCGGTGGCCAATTGCTCACGGCATTTGTGGGTGCCGTGCCCGGACAGAGCTGTCCGCTCACCATCGACGTCGACGACTTCTATATCGCCGACACCAGCGGCACGATCAACAACACCTTTCTCGGTGATGTGCGCGTCGATGCCTTGCAGGCACAGGCTGATGGCAGCCTGAACCAGTGGGCCGCAAGCCCGGTCGGCACTGCCGCATGGGAAGCCGTGAGCGACGAGGACGAGGTCACGTCGCTCAGTGCGCCCAGTGCCGGTCTGCGTCAGTCCTTCGATGTCGAGCCGCTGCCGGTGATGGCCACGCCCGCCATCTACGGCGTCCAGCTCACGATGCTGGCGCGCAAAACCGACGCCGGTCTGGGCAAGGTCAAAGGCCTCGTGGTCAGTGGTGCGCAAAGCGCCGTCAGCAGCGACATCATCCTGCAGGAGCAACTGGCCTGGCAGAGCACGCTGTTCGAGCGTAATCCGAACGGCAACGTGCAGTGGACGGAGGCCGCCTTCAATGCCGCTGAGTTCGGCGTGGAGTCGGCATGACGGATCGCGTCGTCGTTCAAGACCTCGCGGAGGTTTCCAGCAAGCCAACGCCGGGAAGCGAACTACCCGTTTTTCAGAGTGAGGTGCTCTCGCGCGCCACCTTCGGGGCGAGCGCAGCCAGCTTCACGCCGGAAACAGCTGTCGCTCCGCTGCCGCCCAATCTGGCGGCCAGCCTGCTGGCGGAATCCTTGGCGGGCCCCTGGCCACCCATCGATGCACCGACGTTCTTGGTCGAAGTGTTGCGCCGGGACACGGCCTCGAGCGCCATCGTCGCCACCGGTATGGATGCTTTTGGCGACCAGCCTTGGCCGGATGCGCAACGCGGCGTGTTTGCCTTCCGTCATGATTGGATGGAGCCCCTCGTCGAACGGCTGGAGTGGCAGACCAGCGTCACGCGGCTGGCCAGCGGCAACGAATCCCGGCAGGCACGCCGCCGCATTCCCCGGCGCTGGCTCACCTACAAAGTAGGCAACGCCCGCCAGACCGATGCCCTGGTGGCCGACTGGCTGGCCGATCATCTGGGCCAGGCCGCGTGGTGGCCCCTGCCACAGTACGCCGTTCATCTCACTGAGAACGCTGAGGAGGGCGCGCTGACTCTCGGGGTGTCGGAGGCTGACTGGCGGCGCTTTGGCCCACCGGCTGCCGCGCTGCGTCTGACCTATGACGGCGTGCAGGGCTGGGACAGCGACGAACGCTGGGTGCTGATCATTGCGCCCGAGGGCTGGCAAGTCGCCCAACTCAGCGACGTGGAAACCGATCTGCTGTGGCTGGCCGAACCCTTGGCGCGTGCTGCCGGAGCCGGTAGCAGCGTGATGCCCTTGGTGTGGGGACGCGCTGTCGATCCGGCGGACTTGACCCAGTGGGTGCCGGGGATGGTCGGCGGCAGCGTCACCACGACTGTCACGCCCGCGCAAACGCCGGACATGGATGCACTCGACGACGCGTGGCTCGACGAGATTCCGGTCTGGCCCGATGGCAACTGGCGTGACGATCCGACGGCCGTAGCTCTTGCCACGATCACCCGACAAGACTTCTCGCCCGCAGATCCGTGGGTGCGCCGGGACGATCCCTGGGCGACGACAGCTTTGCAACGGCGCTATCTGGCCAGCTCACTCGATGAAATCGAGATCTGGCGGGCGCGGTTGTGGCAAACCCAAGGCCGTCTGGAAGCCTTCTGGCTGCCCGATGGCTTGGCTCCGATCCTGTGGGTGACGGCAGAGGCCGATCCCGAAGATGGCTACCTGCGCGTGGATGGCAAAGATATCTCCGCGCGAATTTCGGATTTTTGGCATCGCCCCGCCGCCTGCTTGATCGTGCATCCAGACGGCTATCGGCAGTACACCCTGACGGCGACCTGCCATCTGGATCAAGGCGGTGTGCTGGTGCTGCGCTCGGGCCTCGACGACTGGGTGCCCACGGGCAGCCGCGTCATTCGCCTCGTGCGCTGCCGCCTTGACCACGATGCCATCGATCTGTACTGGCACAGCCCGACGCTGCTGGAGATCACCCTGACCGCACGTCAGTTGCCCGAACCACGCGGTAACGACCGCATTACCTACGAGCCCGCCTGACCATGAGCCAGAATCCTTTGCAGGAGGTGGAGCTGTATGCCTTCGCCAGCAACAGCGCGCAGTTCTACCTGACGCCGCACGAATTCGACGTTGATCTGGATGGCAATCTGTACGCAAGCCTGTCCATCGAACGCAACGAGCTGGCACTGGGTGCTGAAGCCGCCAAATCGGCGCTGGATCTGAAACTGCCACCCGACTGCGATCTCGTGCGCCACCTGCTGGCCACGTCGCTCACCGGGGATACCACCTCGGTCACCTTGCGGATCGGACGGCGCGACTCCTGGGGCGACTACTGGTGGATCTCGGGCACGCGCTGGATGGGCCGGGTGCTGGGCGTAGAGGTCGCTGACGATGTCGCTCGCGTTCGCTGCGAGTCGGCGCAAGTCAGTCTCAAACGTATCGGATTGCGGCGGCTCTATAGCCGCAAGTGCTCCCACGTTCTTTATTCCTCGGCCTGCGGGGCTTCGCCGATGACAGCCAGCGCCTTCGTCCTGGAGGTCTATGGCCGCAGTGTCGAACTCGATGGTGGTGTACCGGGTTGGGTCAGCGGCGGCCTGGCCGGTGGCTGGCTACAAACCCCGGACGGTGCGCGCCACATGATCATCGGCGACTACGGCAGCGGCGTCGAGCTGCTGTATCCAGCGGCCCTTGAGCCCGGCACGGAAGTGCTGCTGACCGTCGGCTGCGATCACAGCACGGCCACCTGTCAGACGCGCTTCGACAACCTCGACAACTACGGCGGCTTTCCCGCCATCCCGAGCAAAAACCCGTTCTCGACGGGCGTGTTCTGAATCCCTGGAGAAATCGCCATGTGGTACCTCGTCGTCATCGTGGTGGCGGCGCTGGTTTCGGTCGCGCTCGCGCCGAAGCCGCCCGAGCCCAAACCGGCATCGCTGTCCGATGTCGATGCCCCAACCGCAGAAGAAGGCAGACCGATTCCCGTCGTGTTCGGCACCGTGCTGCTGCGCGGCGCGAACGTGGTCTGGTACGGCGATCTCGCCGCCGAGCCGATCCGCAAGAAAGGCGGCAAGAAATGAGCGCCAGCGTGATCGTCACTATCGACGACGTGCGCGCCGTCGGCCTGTGCGTGAACGGCTCGCGTACATGGTTCGAGCGGCATGGCCTGGACTTCCGCGCCTTTCTGCGGAAGGGACTTGATGCCGAAACCCTGCTGGCCACGAATGACGCGATGGCGCTGCGCGTGGTCGAGCACGCGCGTACCCGGCAGGAGATGCACTGATGGGTGGCAGCAGCAAGAAGCAAACCGTCGGCTACCGCTACCGGATGGGATTGCACCTGGTGCTATGCCAGGGGCCGGTCGATGCCGTGCAGGAGATCCAGATGGGCGACCGCACCGCGTGGGGTGATGCCGACCGTGCGCCACTGTCCAGCGGGCACGGCCTGACCACTCTCAGCATCAACAAGCCCACACTGTTTGGTGGTGACGAGCGTGAAGGTGGCGTGGTCGGCAACATCGATGTACTGCCTGGCGGCCCTGGACAGGGACGCAACGACTATCTGATGAGCCGCCTTGGCAGCGCCATTCCAGCCTTCCGGGGCGTGCTGTCCTTGGTGGCGCGCAAGATCCTGTTCGCGGCCAACAACCCCTACATCAAGCCGTGGGCAGTGCGCGTGCGCCGTTTCACGGCGGGTTGGAACGACTACCCGTGGATGGAGTGGAACGCCGAAGTCCGTGTCTGGGATGACAATCAGGGCCGAGAGATCAGTGTCGGCATGAACCCAGCCCACATCCTGGTGCAATGCCTGACCGATCCGCACTGGGGCATGGGCTACCCGCAGGACAGCATCGGCTGGAGCTTCTGGAATGCAGCATGGGCCCTGTCGGACGAAGGCTTTGGTCTGAATCTGATCTGGACGCGCCAGCAGCCCATCGAGAGCTTCATCAGTCAGGTCATCGACCACATCGGCGGCATCCTCTACACCGACCCTGAGCAGGGCACGTTTGAGCTCAAGCTGCTGCGCGACGACTACTGGATCGACAGTCTGCCGCAGTTAGGGCCGGACGAGATCGTGCGGCTGGAGCGTTTCGAGCGCGCGCAATGGGGTGAACTGCCCAACGAGCTGACCGTGGTCTACACCGACTGGCAAACCGGCAGCGACACCACCGTCACCGTGGAAAACCTCGCCGCCATCCAGTTGCAAGGTGGCGTGATCAATCAACGCCGCGACTACCCAGGCGTCAACTATGGCCCGCTGGCCGCGCGTCTGGCGCTGCGAGATTTGCGTGCCTTGGGTTCACCCCTGGCGCGGATGAGCCTGACCGTGGCACCCGACACGCTGGAACGCGCGCCGCTGCCCGGTGACGTGTTCCTGCTCAACTGGCCGCGCTTGGGCATCGACCAGATGGTGGTGCGCGTGACCGGCATCGACACCGGCACACTGGGGTCATCTGAGTGGCGCATCGAGGCGATGGAAGATGTGTTCGGGCTGGATAACGCGGTGCTGGCACCGCCACCACCGATCATCGACGAGCCAACCCTGGAGCCGCTGCCGCCCGCGTTGGTGCTGGCGGTGGAAATTCCGTACTGGGAACTGGCGCGCACCTTGTCACGAGCCGAACTGGACTACCTGACCGACACCGATGCTGCGCTTGGCGCATTGGCCGCAGTGGGTGGTGCGGGCCAGCTCAATTGGCAGCTCGCCACCGGTGCCTCGGCCAGTGATATCGCCAGCGTGGCCAGCGAGGACTACGCGCCACTTCTCACGATCGATGTGGCACTGCCTGCCAGTGAGGCTGTTGCCGTCGGTGTGCCAGTGACCGCCATCAGTCAGCCGGAAAGGCTGACCGTGGGCGACTACGCCTATCTCGTGGATGCGAGTGGGGCGATTGCCGAGGCCGTTGCCGTCCTGGCCTTCGATGCCGCCGACGCGACCATCGATCTCGCACGCGGCGTGCTCGACACCACACCCCAAGCACATGCCTCGGGGACTCGGTTGATCGGTGTCGGCGAATGGCTGGCATACGAAGGTGCGGAGCGCGCCCCGGGCGAGTCGGTGTTCGTGGGCGCGATCCCGCGCACATCGACCGATCAGGGCGATCCTGTGCTGGCCACCAATGGGCAGCCGATGGTGCTGACCGGTCGGCAGGCTTTGCCGTATCCACCCGGTCGTATCCGCCTCAATGGCCAGACCAAGCCTGTCGTGGTGGGAGGTGACCTCACCGTCGCGTGGGCCCATCGCGACCGCACGCAGCAGACCGCCTACCTCGTGCAGCAAGACGAGGGCGACATCGGGCCGGAGCTGGGCGTGACCTACACGCTGCGCATCCGCAATCGCAGCAACGTGCTGGTTCGTACTGAGACGGGGCTGCTCGGCACCACTTACCTGTGGACGGCAGCAGTGGCCGCGCTGGATGCCGGTGCGCTGGGTGACCGCATCACGGTGGAGATCAGTGCCGAGCGCGATGGTTTGAGCAGCTGGCAGCCGCAGGTGCGGGTCATGGATCGCGCGGGCTACGGCCTGCGCTGGGGACAGTATTGGGGAGGTGTGTGATGGAGCCGCGCATCGATGTTCATCTGCTCACCCTGAACGAGCCTGCCGAATGGCGGGAGGCCTGCATCGCCAGCCTCGAGGACGCACCGATCCAGTTGCACGTTTTGCCCGGCGTTCCGGGGCGTATCGGCGAGGCACGCGCGGCAGGCTATGCACAAGGCACGCTGCCGCTGGTGTCCTTTGTCGATCCCGACGATTTGTACGAAGCCAGTGCCTTCACACAACTGGCCGATGCGCTGGATGCCTGCCCGCAGGCCGTGATGGTCTACACCGACGAAGCACTGACCGACGAGAACGGCCACGACATCGCGGTGCGGCGTCTGGCCTACAGCCGTTGGCAGCACGCGAACAGCGCCAGTCACGTGCACGGCCTGATCGTGATGCGTCGATCCGTCGTCGAAGCCGTGCTCAAGGAAACCACCGACCTCAACAACTTCGCCGACTGGCTGCTGACCCTGCTCGTAGCCAAGCGCGGTGGCGTGCTGTACCTGCCCATCGTCGGGCGTCATTGGCGGCAGCACCCACAGCAAAGTCATCGCACCGGCGACCCGGACGCCGTCCGGCGCATTCGCCACGCATCGAATCTCTGGAGATAAACCATGTCATCAACCGATCCGAACCTTGGACTCAATTACGGCTGGACGCTCGGCGAGAGCGGCTGGGACACCGGCATGGATGCCAACCTCAAGCGCCTCGGCGCGGTGGTCGGCCTGTCCGTGAAAGACCGCGACCTGACCACACCACCGGCCAGCCCCGCCAACGGCGACCGCTACCTCATTCCTGCGGCTGCCACGGGCGTGTGGGCGGGAAAAACCAACCAGATCGCGGTGCGCATTGCCGATGCCTGGGAGTACCACGTGCCCAAGATCGGCTGGCTTTGCTACGTCGAGGACGAGGCCAAGCTCTCGGCCTACAAGTCCACCGGCTGGAGCGCAGGCCTCGCCATCTGATTTCCCATCTTCGTACCCACCAGAAACCCGCCCACGAGGCGGGTTTCGCATTTCTGGAGACTGCTATGACCGAACCCGAACAACAGCCTGCGCTCGTCGAGAACATGCTCCTGCTGCGACGCGAGGACTTCGACGAACTACTCGACCGCGCCGCAGAACGCGGAGCCGAGCGTGTGCTGGCGCACCTTGGCCTCGAAAACGGCCACGCAGCCCGCGACATCCGTGAACTGCGCGACCTGCTGGAAGCGTGGCGCGATGCCCGCCGCACGGCGTGGCAGACCACCATCAAGGTCGTGACCACCGGCATCCTGGCCGCGCTGCTGGTGGGGGCCGCCATCAAGTTGAAGCTGATGGGAGGCGTGCAATGACCGCCAAGCCGAAGATCTGCCTTTTGGACGACTGGCGGCGCGTGTTGCGACGTGCCTGGAGTATCCGCTTCTCGCTGCTGGCCGCTGCCTTCACAGCGGCGGAGGTGGTGGTGCCGCTGTTCGGGGATGTACTGCCGCGCGGTGCGTTTGTGCTGCTGGCCTTTGCCGCCAGCATCGGCGCAACCGTTGCTCGCATCGTGGCGCAGCCGGAGATGCACCGATGACCCGGACACCATCACCCGTGATGCGCAGGACGGTGGCCGGACTGACGCTGTCCGCCGCCGCCCTGGTCGGCATCGTGCTGCACGAGGGCTACACCGATCGCGCAGTGATCCCGGTCAAGGGCGATGTGCCGACCATTGGTTTTGGCACCACCACTGGGGTGAAGCTGGGTGACACCACCACGCCGCCGAAGGCGCTGGCTCGGGCGCTCACCGATGTGCAGCAGTTTGAGGGGGCGCTCAAACAATGCGTGACCGTGCCGCTGGCCCAGCACGAGTACGACGCGCTGGTGAGCTTCTCCTACAACGTCGGCAGCCGCGCATTCTGCCAGTCCACGCTGGTCAGGAAACTCAATGCCGGTGACTACGCTGGGGCGTGCTCCGAGCTGCGGCGCTGGCGCTTCTTCCAGGGCAAGGACTGTGCGCAGCCTACCAACGCGCGGCTGTGCGGCGGGCTGGCTACTCGGCGAGAAGCCGAATACCGGCAGTGCATTGGGGAGGCGTCGTGAGCGTGATTCCGTGGCCGTACCGGCTGCTGACCCTCGCGGCGCTCAGCGTCGCCCTGGTCGGCTTCGGCTGGATCAAGGGTGCGAGCCACGTTCAAGCGCAATGGGATGCCGCCATCCAGCAACAAGCCCTGCAAGCCGCCGCCGTCCGCGAACGGCAGGCGCAAGCCACCGTCAAGGTCGTTACGCAGTACGTCGACCGCGTCCGCGTCGTCCGCGAGAAGGGCGACACCATCATCAAGGAGGTTCCCGTCTATGTGCCCGTTCAAGCCGATGCTGCTTGCACTATCAACCGTGGCTTTGTGCGCCTGCACGACGCTGCCGCCGCAGGTGACCTGCCCGAGCCCGCCCGAGATGCTGATGCGGCCGCCGCAGGCATTGCGCTCTCTGCCGTCGCCGGAACCCTTGCCGCCAACTACCAAACCTGCCACGAAAACGCCGAGCAACTGAGGGCGTTGCAGGCTTGGGTCAGCGAGATGGCATCCACCACCAAGTAGTCAGCGCTTGACGACTTCGCAACATCTGATCGTTCCATCCCGAATGCGCTTGGCTTTCAGCCCGAACAGCGCGTTCATGACATCCGTACCCACCACGGAGCATTGACCATGAGTAACCGATTCAAGCACGCCGTCATTGACGACGTGACCTCGCGCAACATCGACGCCAGCCTGCAAGAACATCTGCTCGACCTGTTCGAATCGGCCATGAAGTCGGTGGCCACGACGCTGGTGCGCGAGGCCAAATTCGACACCACCGACTTTGCCACCGCCAAGGGGCGCGGCTGCGAGGGGTTCACGTTGCTGGTGAGCCGCACGCGCGCCGACTCGCGCGATGGCTGGTTCGGGGCGTTTCAGCGTGGAGATGAACGCCTCGACGTGATCGGCCATCTGGAATAAACCGTCAGTCCCCCGTCTCGGGAACATCCCAGTCCGCCGGGCGCGCCTCGCCGGTCTGGTAGAACTGCTTCACCAGCTTCACGTATTCGAGAAAATCACGGTTCTCTGTGGCCAGCCGATTGGCCATGTCCCAATCGATTTCGTCACGCTCGCGGGCAGGAATCAGCACCTGACTGTCGGCAGGGTTGTCCACGTCCAGTTTGATGAAACCGATGCCGTGGGCGGCGAACAGCATTCGCAGCTCCTTCAGCGTGTCTGTGCCACCGATTTCCGCCGCGACCAGATAGCCGAAATTGGCCCACGACGAATTCGACACAGCCTGAAAAAAGCACTCGCGCACGTTCGAACGGTTGATCAGTAGCTTGGCCTCGAACGACCACAACTTAGTGCGTTTGTCGGAATACTGGTTGACGCAGTCGCGCACCTCCTGGTGCCAGTCCGCGCCCAAGTCCTCCATGCCGACCACGTCCGGGTACAGCCAGCGGTTGCCGTTGGGTCCGCGCTTGTTGGACGAGCGCTTCTCGTCGACGCGCTTGGAGAACACGCCGAATTCCTCCCACAGGTATTGCGACAGCAGTGGGTACAGCGCATGCTCGTCAATCTTTAATGCACTCACATCCGCAGCCGCTGACGTACCCTCGCTTTCGACTGCCGCCACTTCGGCGCTGTCCGAGCGCTCCGAGTAGTAGTACCTGCGGGGCCGTCCCTCGGTCGTCTTCAGTTCTGGGTGCTTCGTTTGCATGCGCGGGCGCTGCGAGCTGATTTCTGCGACGAGCTGCTGCACCAAATCCGCATCAGACTTGATGTAATCGCCGCGACTATTGGCCCGCTTTTCCTGACACTCATCCGGGTAGGTGGCAAAGATCCATTCGGCGACTTGCCGAGCGGTGAACTTTTCCTCGGGGCGTTCCTTCAGGTAGCCGATGACGGCCTTTGCGAGATTTAATGCCATTTCAATACCCCCTCAGAGCCTGAACAACTTCTTGACCTCATTCTCAGCCGTTACTGGCATCTGGTCTTTCTCGCATTGCCTGACCTTGGCCACAATAGTTTTTGCACGCGTGATTTCATTATTGACTCGTTGCGAGTAAGACGAGTCGGTGCTGAGATTGTCGATTACCGAAAACAGGTAGTCCTTTTGATTCGACTGGAACCAGAAGCCCTGACCACAAATCCACTTCTCCATCGCAAATGAATCGAATGGAAATCCGCTGGCCGCATTCCAATATTTCATCAGACGAATAGTTGGCTTGATCAAAGAGTTGTTGTCCTTGTTCTTTGCTTCAAGCGTGGCGTTGAAGTCGTTCGGATTCGTGGTCATCCAACCACCTGACCCGTTGGGAATCTGGAGCTCGCCGAGCCACGTTTTTGTCGCGGGCACCAGATCGAACTTGATGTGGTTCAACTCGAGAACAATGGTCGGGCTGGACTGATAGATTTCCGATGAGCCGTACCGTTTTTCGACAAATGTCTTCAACCTATTCAGGTAAGTCTGCGGCGTGGCGCTGCCATCGCTGAAGACCACCATGTAATCAATATCGGACTGTTCGTCCATTGAGCGAGGCAGGATCGTGCCTCGCGTTGAAGAGCCGAATCGGAAATGCTGCGCAATTACGCCGCTGTCAAAGTGCAGCGCCATCCGCGATTGAAGTGTTGTGATCGAAGTCGTGATCGACGACTGCTCAGTTGTGGAGAGCACGGCACTGCTGGCCGTGTCCGTCAGAAAACTCAATACCGACATCTTGTCATTTATCCTTGTCCACTTTGTGGGTGGCTTCGCCTTCTTCGATGCCTTTGCGTGCAGCGACAAATGCGCGCCTTGGAATACTTGGGCTCTTCTGGTTCAGCTCATTGCGTGCAGAGGAAAGGACCTTCAATCTCTCAGGAAGCTCGCCCAGCCGACTCGTATCAAGCAATTCGATCTCGCGGAAAAAGCGGGCTTCATTCCGAAGAGCCAAAAACTGTCCGGCAGCGGCCCGGTGCATTGCAGCGCGCTCGTTGGGCTTGAGAAAGGTCATCAAACCGGTCAGCAGCGACGCCAACAAGGTGAAGGCACTGGCCCACTCAGGTTGGCTTTTGACCAACGCGGCACCTGCAATCGCACCAAGAGCGGTTGCAGGCACACCCAGCCAGTAGTTGCGGCGAACCCATGTGTCTTCGGCGTTGAAATGCCCCTTGCTGGAATACAGGGCATCTTCTTCCAGTCGCTCAGCCTCTCTGCAAAGCGCAGAGATCTTGGCTTGATCGGTTGTTTGGATCGGGTTCATCGGAATTCCCTTCATCACGCCAATCCGAAATACCGTTCGAAGAAAGCGGCAAGTTTGTCCAGCACCGTCTGCTTCTTGGCTGCGTGGCCATTGTTCTTGGAAAATCGCGATACCGGCGGCAGGATCTTGGTGATGGCAGTACCGGTTGCCGAGATGCTGCCGTCGCGGAAGGCATTGCTAATGAATTCACGTGCCGCCTCGGCATTGAGGTTTTCCTCCGCAATGATGCGTTCCAGCTCCTCGGTCTTTTTTGCCGCAACGAAGGCCTGCCACTGCGCGTCCACCTTGGCTTTGGTGTTCACCGAATCGACAAACTGTTCGATCAGATCTTTCTTGTTCCGCAGGCCTGGGCTGGAATTGATGGCGCGCTCGATGGTGGCGCGGATTTCTTTATCGTCGCCCGAACCCTTTTTCTTCAGGTACTGCTCGACCAAGAGCAGGATGTAGTCGACATTGATTTCCACCTGCTTGATGAGCTCGATCTCGAACACCACATCGTCGTTTATTGACTCCTTCTCGGCAGCCGACGTCGCCCGGAATTCTGCGTACAAGTTCAAATACAGGCTCTGGTAGTCCTGAAATTCGCGCTCGGAGAGGATATCGTGGCCAGCGAAATCATCGAAGGCCGTGAGGATGTTCTTCAGCCGCAAAATCGAGCCGAACAGCTTGATGAATGCCTTTTGTGCTGCCTCGCCAACAATGGCTTTCCCGAGGGGGAATCCAGCGGTGAGTTCTCCGACGCGCTTTTCGTAATCCTTGTAATACTCGGCGTATGGTTTCAACAGAACGATGCCCTTGGCATCCTTGTTGCCAAACAGGGCGAGCGCGTCGTTGGTTTCCTGCTCCAAATTCCGGAAGGAGACAATGTTGCCGTAGGTCTTGACCGAATTGAGAATGCGGTTGGTACGCGAATAGGCCTGGATCAAGCCGTGAGCCTTCAGGTTCTTGTCCGCCCACAGTGTGTTGAGCGTGGTGGCATCAAAGCCGGTCAGGAACATGTTGACCACGATGACGATGTCCAGCTCACGTTTTTTCAGGCGCTGCGACAAATCCTTGTAGTAGTTCTGGAACTTGTCTGCCGAGGTGTCGAAGCTGGTGCTGAACAGTGCGTTATAGCCCTGGATCGCGGCATCAAGAAAATCCCGCGAACCTTGATCCAGCCCCTCGGTTTCGAAGTCTTCCTCGCCGAGCAGGCCATCACTTTCCTCTTCATTCGCGGCGAAGCTGTAGATCAAGCCCACCTTGAGCCGCTGGGCCTCGGGCAACTCCTTTTGCTGAGCAACGAATTCCGCGTAATAACGCTTGGCGGCATCAATGGACGCACAGGCGAACAGCGAATTGAAACCAGCCAGACGTTTGCCATCGTGGCGGTACGTGCTGGCACGCTTGGTTTTCTGGCCGAAGTGCTCGCGGATGTAGCCCACGATCTGTGTGATGCGCTCCGGCGCTAGCAGCGCCCGTTCGGTGTCGATGGCTGACACCTTTTTGTCTTTGATGCCCGCAGGCAATTTGACCGTGTTGATGTAATCGATGCGAAACGGCAGTACGTTCTTGTCGTTGATGGCATCGACAATCGTGTAGGTGTGCAGCTTGTCGCCAAAGGCCTGCTGCGTGGTGCGTCGCAGCGGGTTACCTGTGGTGCCGGAGTTCTCGGCAAAGATCGGCGTACCGGTGAAGCCGAACAGGTGGTAGCGCTGGAACACCCGCGTAATTTCGGCGTGCATGTCGCCGAACTGGCTGCGGTGGCACTCGTCGAAGATCACCACCACGTGCGCGTCGTACACCGGGTGCTTCTTGTTCTTGGCCACGAAGCGGGAGAGCTTCTGGATGGTGGTGATGATGATGCGGGCGTTCGGGTCTTCCAACTGCTTTTGCAGCACGGCAGTGGATGTGTTCGAGTTGGCCGCACCTTTTTCGAAGCGCTCGTACTCACGCATGGTCTGGTAGTCCAGATCCTTGCGATCCACCACGAACAGCACCTTGTCGATATCTGGCAAGCCACGGGCCAGTTGGGCCGCCTTGAAGCTGGTCAGCGTCTTGCCGCTGCCGGTGGTGTGCCAGATGTAGCCGCCTGCCGCGACGGTGCCGAGCTGCTTGTGGTTGGTGGCCGTGGCGATGCGCTGCAAGATGCGCTCGGCCGCGACAATCTGGTAGGGCCGCATCACCAGCAGCTTGCGATCCACATCGAACACGCAGTATTTGGTGAGGACGTTGAGCAGCGAGTGCTTGGCGAAAAATGTCTTGGTAAAACCGGTCAGCTCGGTGATGGGCTGGTTTTTTGCGTCAGCCCACCAACTGGTAAAGGAGAAGCTGTTGGAGGTCTTGCTTTTGCTGCGCTTGGCGGACTGCTCCTTCAAATGCCCGTCACGCACGGTGTTGCTGTAATACTTGGTCAGCGTACCGTTGCTGATGACGAAAAGCTGCACGTACTCGAACAAGCCCGAGCCCGCCCAGAAACTGTCGCGCTGGTAGCGGTTGATCTGGTTGAAGGCCTCGCGGATGTCCACGCCCCGACGCTTCAATTCGATATGCACCATCGGCAGGCCATTGACCAGCACCGTCACGTCATAACGGTTGGCACGAGCGCCTGCGACTTCGTACTGGTTAATGACCTGCAAGGCGTTGTTGTGGATGTTGGCCTTGTCGATCAGGTAGATGTTCTTGGTGCTGCCGTCGTCGCGCTTCAAGACCTGCACATGGTCTTCCTGAATGCGTGCGGTCTTTTCCAGGATGCCGTCATTCGCGCCTGCAATGCAGGTGCTGAAGAATCGATCCCACTCTGCATCCGACAGGGTGACCTTGTTGAGCTTTTCCAACTGGCGGCGAAGATTGGCTACCAGCTCAGCCTCCGATGTGATGGGCAGGTATTCATAGGCCTGCACCTGGAGCTGCTTGATGAAGTCCTTTTCCAGTTCAGCTTCGGATTGGTACGACGCCTCGCGCACGCCCAGCGCATCGGGCTGAAATTCGGCGACAACCGTGCTCTCGTTAGACAGCGCAATCGGCTCGTAGCGAAAGGGCTTGAGGTCTTCGCTCATGCGGCTTCCTTGAACGTGAGCAGCCGGTCGCGGTAATGCTCATACTGCTGACGGCGGGCTCTGATTTCGGCGGGTAGGCCGCTCGTCAGGTCATTCACCAGCGCATCGAATTTATCGAGGATGGCGACTATGCGTTCCTGCTCTTCAATGGGAGGAACGGGAATCGTGAGTTTTGCCAAGCTCTCGCCAGACAGACGCTTGACCTTTGCGCGGGCGACAAACTTGTTCTTCTCTGCATTCAGTCGTTCCGTCTGGAAGCAGTACGCCACGAATTTCGGATTCATCGAGTGCTGAAAAGTAAAGCAGTCGTCGTGAATCGCGACCTGCTCGGTGCCAAGCCAAGCAACCGCTTTGCCGACATCCTCGACCGTTTCACCGACCGCAGCGATAACGATGTCACCCGGTTTTGCAAAGCGCAGGCTCGACGCCATGTCCGGCCGCACATGCGAGACAGCCGCCGACGCCGAGGTTCCGTGTCGGGTATAAATGTCAGCGTAGTGGATGCAGCCGATTCCTTCCTGGACATAATCGTCCTTGGTGAATCGACGGCCGCGCGTGAATTTTCCAATCTCACCCATGGTCATCCACCTTATACTTGCTTGCTTGCTTGCTTGCTTGCTTCAGCGTCCGTGCGTTCGTCGAACGTCAAGAGCGCGTCGCGGTAGTACTTGTACTGCCGCCGACGCGCCTCCAGCTCCGCCTCCAGCTCCGCCTCCAGCTCCGCCTCCAGCTCCGCCTCCAGCTCCGCCTCCAGCCGGGTGAAAGTGTCAAGCACTTTCACAATCTCGCGCTGCACTTCAAGCGGCGGAACTGGAATCCTGATTTTTGCAAGACTCTTTGCCGAAACGTCGATGACCTTCGTGCCTGTCGCGTGCTTTTTCTTCTCTGCGAAAAAGTGTGGTGTTTGCAGGTAGTAAGAGAGGTATTTCGGATCTTGGTCGTGCTTCAGGACCGTGGCATGCCCGCCCGTGACGATCTGCGTTTCTCCGATCCACGCAACCGCCTTGCAAACATCCTCGATGTTCTCGCTGGTGTTGGTAATCACCAGATCGCCAGGATCGACCTTGGCGAGTTTTTCGGCTTTTTCTGCCGGGACAAAGGACTTTGTCTCCGCTGTCCAGATGCCGTAATAGGTGTAAATCTGTCCGTAATGGATGCACCCAACCCCAGACTCCACGAAATCGGCCTTCGGCATTCCGTTGCCGCGCACCAGTTCGCCGAAGTCACCAATAGCCCTGAAGTCAACGCCGTTTGGGCATAGCTTTGCAATCAGGTCGTCGATCTGGCTCATACTTGTTCTCCTTCCAGATCGGCCACAATGGCATCGATCTGCTCCCTTAATTCCGCTTGCCGTTCCACGATACGGCTGATTTTGGCGTTGAGTGCCCGAATATCCACTGCCTCGCGCTCGTCTTTCTGCTCAACGTAACTGGACACGGCGATGTTGTAGCCGTTGGTAGCAATATCGCCGTTCTCGACCAGCCGCGCGAAGTGCTCAATGCTCCGGCGGCCGGTGAAGGCATCGAGGATTTTTTGCTGGTGTTCGGGCAGTAGCTTGTTTTTGTTGCCGCTGCGCACGAATTCGGCACTGGCGTCGATAAACAGCGTGGCGTTATCGTGCTTGGATTTCTTCAGGACGATGATGCAGGTGGCAATCGTGGTGCCGAAGAACAGGTCGGGCGGCAGCTGGATCACGGCATCGACATAGTTATTGTCGATGAGGTACTGGCGGATTTTTTGCTCCGCACCACCGCGATAGAGCACGCCGGGAAACTCGACAATCGCCGCCGTGCCGTTGACCGCCAGCCAACTCAGGATGTGCAGGGTAAAGGCGAGGTCGGCCTTGCTCTTGGGGGCGAGCACACCCGCAGGGGCAAAGCGCGGATCGTTGATGAGAAGCGGGTTGGCATCCCCATCCCATTTGATCGAGTACGGCGGATTGGAGACGATGGCTTCAAACGGCTCGTCATCCCAGTGCGCTGGATCGGTAAGCGTGTCGCCATGGGCGATGTGGAACTTTTCGTAGTTCACATCGTGCAGGAACATGTTGATCCGGCACAGGTTGTAGGTGGTCAGGTTGATCTCCTGCCCGTAGAAGCCCTGGCGCACCGCGTCATGACCCAAGACCTTCACGAAATTGAGCAGCAACGAGCCGGAGCCGCAGGCGGGGTCGTAGACCTTGTTGACCTCGCTTTTGCCGACCACGGTGATGCGGGCCAGCAGTTCGGAGACCTCCTGCGGCGTGTAGAACTCACCGCCCGACTTGCCAGCGGTGGAGGCGTACATCTGCATCAGATATTCGTAGGCGTCGCCGAACAGGTCGATGGTGTTTTCCGTAAACCCGCCATCGTTGCTGGCCAACGGCAGGTCGCCGATGGCGTCGAGCAACTTGACCAGTTTTTCGTTGCGCTTGGCCACGGTGGGGCCGAGCTTGCTGCTGTTGACATCGAGGTCATCGAACAGGCCCTTGATGTCGTCCTCGGAATCGCTGCCCGTGGCCGAGCCCTCGATGTCGGCAAAGATGCGGGAGAGTGTTTCGTTGAGGTTGGCATCATGCCGGGCGCGGGCGCGCACGTTGGCAAACAGTTCGGACGGAAGGATGTAAAAGCCTTTTTCCTTCACCGTCTCGGCGCGACCGAATTCGGCATCGTTATCTGAGAGTTTTGCGTAGTCGAAGTCCGGGGTGCCCGCGCGGCGCTCCTGCTCATTGAGGTAGCTGGTCAGGTTCTCGGAGATGAAGCGGTAGAACAGCATCCCGAGAACGTAGGTCTTGAAGTCCCATCCATCGACGCTGCCGCGCAGGTCATTGGCGATGCGCCAGATGGTTTTGTGCAGCTCGGCGCGTTCGAGTTCTTTGTTGTTGCTCACGATGTCAAACCTCCCGCCGTTACCGCAGCAGCAGGAAGGCTGTTGTCAGCTGCAATCTCAAGATTCCAATGCGTGCTCAATACGTTTACAAGGCGCTTTTGCCGTGCAGTCAGCAGCGTGGGCGTCCACTCGCTTTCCGATCTAACTTCCTGCGTCAGCACGAATGGTGATGCGGTGCCCTTGCCTCTGAAGTAGGCGTCCTTCTTCTTGGCAAAGTCGTAGTTGCTGGCAGACGAGTTCTTGTTCCTATCCAGCGGAACCAGATTGGCCAGACGGTGCGTCCAGCCGTCGCGCTCGTCTTCATCCGGGAACCACTTGATCCAGTCCGAACCGTCGGGCGGGGTTTGCGGCAGAACGTGCTCCAGAGACACGGCATCTTGAAGCTGCACGCCGGGGGCGCGCACCAAGGACTCAAGGCGCAAGACCAGCGCCATCCGTGCCTTGGGCAGATCGTCGTAAACGTCTCCATCGAGTGCCGCGACGAACTTGCGCTTTTGCGCGTCTGTCAGTGTCAGCGTGGTGAGCGCAGACAGATCCCCCTTGAAGGCCTCCGGTTCAATTTCCTTGGTGAGCGCAGCGTAGGTTTCTATGCGCTCGTTGATGCCCACCTTGGTGACCAACAGGAAATAGGTCAGGCGTTCCAGTGACTGGAAAAACTCTGCGAGCAGTTTGGGTTGCTGCCGGAAGCGCTTGAAGTAGACCAGTGCCGGGGGCACCCAGTCCTTGAAGTCCACGCGGTTGAGCCAAGACAGGTGTTCGTTGATCGTCTCGGCGTGTTCGGTGGCCTCGAAGTCTGCATCGCGCACGAAGTCCCACACTTCGGCGTAGGGTTTGATGACCTTGTCGACGAGGTCGATGGGGGTCTTGTACTCGGTGACGTGCTCCTGGAACTCCTTGACCAAGATGTACTTCTGCTTCTTCTTGGCGTAGATGCTGCGGATGTGGCCAAACAGGTCACCGAAGGCGTCGCGGCCCAGCGAGTTTTCGATCCGGCTCCACTCTTTGGCGTAGGCGCGGCTCTTGACGTCACCTGCCGTAGTGCGGATCAGGCCAAGGACCTGCGCTTTGATGATGTCGATAGGCGCGAGGTCGAGTCCCCGGTTGTTGAGTACGGAGAAAATGCGGTATGCGGCTTCGAGGTCGGGCGTGGAGATGACAACCAGCGAGCAGTCGTTGGCGAGGAACTGCCACAGCGCAATGAGGTCGGCAGGCGGAAGCGCCTTGGCCTTTTCGAGCAGCAGCGTGGCGTTTTCTCGGTAACGCAGACGGCTGTCTTTCAGCTTGTCCGTACTGGCGACCAACTGTGCGATGCCACCCGGCTCCTGAATATTGGTGCGGAAGAAGTCGGCATCTTCCTCGCGGGCGGTTAGGCGGTACTCGTTTTTCTCGCCAAGACTGACCTTGCCCTTTTTGTAGAGGAAGTCGGTGATGTCGTCTGCCGCGTCGGGCATCACGGTACGCAACACGGCGAACAGCATCGTGAGCGTAGACAGGCGTTGCTGGCCGTCGACCACCGATGACTTCGGGTCCCGGTCGTTCTTGATCAGAACGATGCTGCCCAGGAAGTATTGGCTGCTGGCCCCCGAGACACGCGCGTCCTGCATCGCCGAGTACAGATCATCGAACAGCTCTGTGGCCTGCTCGGTTGTCCAGGCGTAGGGGCGCTGGTAGTCCGGAATCTCGAACTGGTAGCTGCCTTCGAAGATCTCCCGGATCAGTTTGTCGTGGGCTTCAAGTGTCTTGGCCATTGGTGTTCTTCTTTCCTATCGTTTCTTTGGGCTGCTTGGGGCTTGGTAGCCCGGAGCCAGCTTGGCGTTCTCGACGCCGTACAGCGCCAGCGGATCGCTGAGCCACAGGCGGTACTGTTCTTCCTTGAGACGATGGTCGGGCGAGCAGTCCACGCTCCAGCGCAGCAGCATGTAGCCCGCGACGGCAGCGCGAACACGCATCCGGATCGAGCCGTCTGTCATCCCGTAGTCCATCTTGATGATCTCGGGGCGTTCAAGGCGCGGGTGCGGCACGAAGTCCAGCTCGACGATGCGCGTCCACTGGATGTCGTTGTCCGGCCGTTCGTTGGCCTGTGGCTCCTCGTCGAGCAGCGTTGGCGCTTCGATGCGGGTGACGACAAAGTCCCGAAACTCTCCGCTCTTGCGATCAAAGGCCCGGACGTGCCAACGCAGACCGGTGTCCACCAGCGCAAAGGGCACGATGACCCGCTCGGACTCTCCGCTGCTCATCGAGTGGTAGCGGATGGCGACGGGTCGCTTGGCGCGGATCGCCCGGCAGACCGGGGCCAACACATCCATCCTGGGGTTGCTCAGAGCGGTAGGCGACTCGCACGGCAGCAGCGGCTGCGTTGCGCCGGTCACGCCATCGCCGAAGCCCAGAGCCAGCGCCGACAGCACGCGCTGCGATGCGTGGTCGAACAGCGGGGAGAACGCCTGCCCGATGCGGTAGATCTTGTTGCTGCCGTCGAAGGTGATGTTCTGCGGCGCGATTTCCCGGTACAGCGCCAAATCGCGTGTCGCCCCTGCCGGAGCAACGCCAAAACGGTCGATCAGGTCGGGGCGGCCAATCTCACCGAAGAAGTAGAGCCGGAAGTCGATGTAGGCCAGCCGCTCGCGCTGGGCGTGGCTCAAGCTCTCAACGCGCTGGGGATGCATGGTCAGGTGATCCTCACCCACGGAAGATGACGGTTAGACCGAAATTGGTTGTTCGATTGCTCATTTCTAGGCAGTTTACATCATCAAATTGATGACATAATACTCTGCGACGGAAGCTGGGGCAATGAGGTATGGCGAGTGAATGCCGGGGTAGTGTGAAGTTGATCGGTTTGCGCTCCTCGCCGTCCAGGATTTCGCTTGTCGCAAGGTGAAGCGTGGAATCGAGATCACTGCCATTCCCTACATCTGCCCCGCAGGCTTCTGGACGATTGGTTACGGCCACCTCTGCGATCCGAAGCATCCGCCGATCACGGAGGCAGAAGCCGAGGCCTATCTGGCGCGAGATCTGCAGACGGCTCTGGCGGCGACGCTGCGCTACTGCCCTGTGCTGGCCACCGAGCCCGAGAGCAGGCTCGCTGCCATCGTGGACTTCACGTTCAACCTCGGGGCGGGGCGGCTGCAGACCTCGACGCTGCGACGGCGG
>JARKPC010000111.1 GCA_029975435.1 Propionivibrio sp.
TCCGTGCTGCTCGTCAAGGCCGCCAAGGTCGAGAAGGGCTCCGGTGAGCCCAACAAGAACAAGGTCGGCAAGGTGACCAAGGCCCAGATCGAAGAGATCGCCAAGCTCAAGATGCAGGATATGACCGCCAAAGACCTGGAAGCCGCCATGAATACCATCATGGGGACGGCCCGCAGCATGGGTCTGGACGTGGTGAGCTAAAAGGAATTACCGCCATGCCCAAGCACGGAAAGAAATACCGCACCGCCGTTGAAGGCGTCGACCGGACCGCAAAGTACGATCTGGCCGAAGCCGTGAAGATGGCCATCCAGGCAGGCCCCGCCAAGTTCGACGAGACCGTGGACGTGGCCGTGTGCCTCGGCGTCGATCCCAAGTATTCCGACCAGATGGTGCGCGGCGCCGTCACCCTGCCTCACGGCCTGGGCAAGACCATCCGCGTGGCCGTGTTCTGCAAGGGCGACAAGGTCGCCGAGGCCAAGGCCGCCGGAGCCGACATCGTCGGCGCCGAGGACCTGGTCGAGCAGATCCAGGGCGGCATGCTGGACTTCGACAAGGCCGTCGCCACTCCGGACATGATGGCCCTTGTCGGCAAGATCGGCCGCGTGCTCGGCCCCCGCGGCCTGATGCCCAACGCCAAGACCGGCACCGTGACCATGAACGTGACCGACGCGGTGAAGGAACTCAAGGCCGGCCGCGTGGAGTTCAAGGTCGACAAGGCCGGCGTGCTGCACGCTCCCCTGGGCAAGAAGAGCTTCGGCCTCGAGAAGATCCTCGAGAACCTGAAGGCCCTGCTCGACACCGTGATCCGCCTGAAGCCCAGCGCGGCCAAGGGCACGTACCTGAAGGCCATGGCCGTGGCCACCACCATGGGCCCCGGCTTCAAGGTCGAGCCCGGCACGGTGAAGAAATTCCTGGAAGGCTAACGCCCGACAGTTCATCCGGAAGTAAGTCAAAGAAAGCGGGTGGGGTTCGCCCCTTAATTTCCCGCCGAGACAGTCGCTTTGGCTTGCTTCCACCTTATAACCCTGGAGGAGGCAGACCTTGCAAACTCGCGAACAGAAAGCCGAGATCATTGAGAGGATCAAGGATCGGGCCGGACGTGCGAGCATTGCCGTGGTTACCGATTTCAAGGGCTTGACGGTGGAAGAAGTGACCGCCCTGCGAGTCAAACTCCGCGAACAAGGAGTTGACTACCAGGTGGTCAAGAACACCCTGGCCCGAATCGCGCTGACCGACAGCCCGCACGACACCATCAAGGACCGCTTCAAGGAGCAATGCGCCGTCGCCTTCGGGTACGATGACCCGGTGGCAACTGCCAAGGCTCTGGTGGATTACGCCAAGGCCAACAAGAAGTTCGTCATCCGCTTCGCCTGCCTGCAGGGGAAGGTGATCGACGAGAACGGCATCAAGGCGCTGTCCACCATGCCCAGCAAGCCTCAGCTGCTGGCCCAGCTGCTCGGCACCATGAACGCCGTGCCCACCAGCTTCGTGTCCCTGCTGGCCAATGTGCCCCGCGGCATGCTCAACGTGCTGACGGCCC
>JARKPC010000115.1 GCA_029975435.1 Propionivibrio sp.
CTCACCACGATGCTGCTGCCGATGGAACCCTACGACGGCTCTAGGCTGGGCAAGGTCGGGAGTGGCTTGGCCACCATCGGCCTAGCCGGGATCGCGACGCTGCTGGCGCTCAACTGGATCTAGGCTGAGACGCGGCCGAATAGGCGGCCTGGGCAGTCTGCTTCGCATTGCGGCGGCAACCTCCAATCCATAAGTGCAAGAGCTGGGCCATAAGCCGCGTCGAGAATTGGCATTTCTATGAGGTCCGCCGTAAGTCGAAGACTACCGTTCGCGGCTCGGCGGGAGCGGAGCTTCACCCGGCTGAGCCACGTGGGGCGCTGCCGGGTGAAGCCCGAAACTCGCAGGGAAGCACGATCTGCAGCCACGATCTCGTCCCGTCGCCCCCAGACCTGCAGACTCGTCACGCTACTTCTTCTTTTGCTCTTTGAGCTTGGCGAGCTTTTCCATGTACTTGGCCTTCTCTTCTAGGCGGTTTGCCTCCGCCCGGAGTTCTCTTGGGGTGCGGTTCTTGGCGCCCGGAGTTCGCGGCATGACTACTCCTATATGATAAAAGAATGATTCATTTATCATACCCTCGTTGGGGCATCCGGTGCAAGGCTGGCGACTGGGGAGCGCTATCGGCGGTGGGAAGGAGCGGGCGGTCCAGCGCTGTTGTCCTGGCGAGCGATCAGGCCAGCCGGTTCAGGTTGATCCTGACATCCGGTCGCTCGCCTTGGAGCATTCTGTCCAACGCAGCCTGATCCTTGATCTCATCACCGATCCGCGCGGGGCTCGTCGTCGGGCGTCTCGAACGCGACCTGAGCACTACAGCCGGGCTCTCGGCGAGTACTCGGGCACGGATCTGGTAGGACGTCGTCCGCGAGATCTGGTGCTCTGCGCAGAACGAACTCACCGTCCCAAGCGGAGCCTCCAAGTGCCTGTTCTAGACCGCCAGCCGCACACGAGCGTCAACAGGTTCGTTCTTCGTCACCCGCTGAGCAGAACCTTTCGCCGACGCTGCCGGCGAATCCGAGAAGCATCACCACCAGCACAGCACCTCCCAGAGCCGTGACCGATGTCCTGTCACAGAACCGTCACCGATGTCCTGTGACAGGACACGAGGCGCGACGTGTTCGCGCGGGTCAGTGAGAACCAGACAGCGCCAGTCTCTCAACCGACCTCGCTGGCGTCGGCCAGCGTGCGGTTCTTGGTCTCCGGGGCCCACGCAATCGACACCACAGTGCCGACGAGCAGGGCACCCGCCAAGGCCAGCATGCTGACTGTGATACCGAAGTTGGTCAGCAGAATGGGCAGCAGGAAGGTCGAGATCACTGAGCCGAGCCGGCTGATAGCGGTGGCGAAGCCAACACCGGAGGAGCGCAGCCTTGTGGGGAACGACTCGGCTGGGAACACCCCGACCAAGTTGCTCACCGCGGATAGGACAAAGGTGAATCCGGCGAACAGGATGACCTGAATCACGGCCAGCGACGAGGGCAACACGGCGAGCAGGGTTAGCGACGCAGTCAGGATGATGAACGCGCCGATCAGGAATCCGCGTCGGGAGAGCTTGTGCGTCAGATAGATGCCCATTACGGCGCCGGCCAGCAGGAAGACGTTCAAGTATACCTCGGTCGCGAAGCCACCGCCCTGCTCGGAAAGACCGGACAAGCCCATGGCGGTGAGGATGGAAGGCAGGAAGGTGTAGATCGCGAAGTAGGGCATCACCAGACATGCGAAGAAGATCGCATTGAAGGCAGTGCGCTTGATATAGGTCCGACTGAACAGTTCGGCGTATCCTCCCGTTGTCTCCTGGGCCTCCTCGGAGTGCAGGTAGACGCCCGGCCCGAAGTACTTGTTCAGGATCGCGGTTGCTTCGTCGACTCGGCCGTGCCGCATCAGCCAGCGCGGCGACTCAGGTGTGCCCAGCCGGGCAACCAAGACGATCGCGGCAATGAATCCGGCCAAGATGAGCAGCCAGCGCCACGCATTGGCCAGCTGTGCATTGATGAATGCGATGCCGACCAGGGTGGCCAGCACGTACCCGAACGTCCAGATGACCGAGAAAGAGCCGAGGATCTCGCCGCGGTGCTTGCGGGGCAGGAACTCCGCGAGCAACGCATGGCCCACCGTGTAGTCGCCACCAACGCCGATGCCGATCAGAACGCGCAGCACGAACAGCTGCCACGGTGCGGTAACAAAGAACTGGAGGAACGTGAAGACCGTGATCACGGCGAAGCTCGAAGTAAAGATAATGATGCGTCCCAGCCGGTCGG
Organism: Propionivibrio sp.; assembly: GCA_029975435.1. GTDB lineage: Bacteria > Pseudomonadota > Gammaproteobacteria > Burkholderiales > Rhodocyclaceae > Propionivibrio. Next base: position 2,253 of record JARKPC010000115.1, read on the forward strand.
AGATCCAACCGAAAAAGGCGCTGCCCAAGAACAGACCCAGCAACATGGCCGACCCGATGGCGCCGCGCCATGCATCGCTCAGCCCCATTTCGGGCGCAAGCAGGGTCAATGCGATGCCAATGGCGCCAATGCCAAAGCCATCGTTGAAGTGCGCCCCGAATGTGAGCGCGGTAAGTCGGAAGTGAAAGCGATTCAACGGGACATCGTCGAGTTCCACGGATCCAGTGGTTAATTGCGACATATTGAGCTTCCTTCTATGTTCGGTCGGCCTGGGGCAGCCCAGGCCGGCGCGCTGCATCTTGGTCGGGGCTTCGTTGCCCGGCCAACAGGTTGGCCATCGACTTGGCGTCGACCAAGCTCATTGGGTCGAGGAGTTCGGCGGCCGCCTCATGACTGAACAGGCTTTTCTCCTCGGCGACTTCGCGGACGCTGCGTCCGGTATTAGCGGCGTTGACGGCCACATCGGTGCCCACCTCGTAGCCATGCACGGCGGACACCACGGCCGCCAGTGCCAGCGAACTGGTGGCCATCGAGCGGTTGCGTTCCCGGTTGGCGGTGATGCCGGTCACGCAACGCTCGGCAAACAGCGTGGTTCCGAGGGCCAGTAGCTGGGCCGCCTCGGCGAGGTTCTTGTGGACGACCGCTTCCCAGACATTCAGCTCGAGTTCGCCCCGCTCTACGGCCAACGTGATAGCCAGATCGTTGCCGCAGACCTGGAAGTAGACCTGAATCATGAGCTCGGGCAGAGCTGGGTTCACCTTGCCAGGCATGATCGATGAGCCAGGCAGCACCGGCGGCAAGACAATCTCGGCCAAGCCGCCGCGTGGGCCTGACGACATGATTCGCAGATCGCTGGACATCTTGGACAGCCCACAGGCCAGCGACTTCATCGCCGCGGAGGCCTGCAGATAGATGTCGGCGTTCTGCATGGCGTCGAAGAGATTGGGATTGGCTTCGACGGGTAGTCCGATCTCGTCGCGCAGCAGTTGGTAGACCGTAGGCACGAATCCGGGCAACGCCCCGACGCCGGTGCCAACCGCGGTCCCACCCAGCCCCAGGACCAGCAGATCTCCGCGCAGTGCGCGCAGCCTGCCTTCTTGCCGGGCGAGCATGTCTCGGTACCCGGAGAATTCCTGACCGAGGGTGACTGGCAGCGCATCCTGCAGGCACGTTCGTCCCAGTTTCACGACGTCCGCGAACTCGGCCGCCTTGCAGCCGGTTACTTCGACCAGCTTTGCGACCGAGTCCGCAACCTGGGTGACCATGTCGTGGGTGGCAAGTTGCATGGCGGCAGGCAGCACATCATTGGTGGATTGGCCCATGTTGACGTGAGTGTTGGGGTGGACGACCGAGAAGGCCTTATTACCAGTCAACAGTTCGTTGGCCCGTGAGGCGATCACCTCGTTCACGTTCATGTGCAACACCGATCCGCCGCCACCGGTCATGGTGTCCACCGGGAATTGCGTTGCGAACTCGCCCGCCATCACCTCGCTGGCGGCCTGGACGATTGCCTCGCCACGGGCGTTGTCCAGTCCGCCAATCCGCTGGTTCGCTAGTGCGGCGCACTTCTTGATGGCGGCCAGGTAGTAGATCAGTCGGGTTGCGTCTTGACCGGCGGTCCTGCCGGAGACGGTCGGCAGTGCAATCGCACGCGTTGTCTGCGGGCCGTAGTATGCGTCCTCGGCGACGGTCACGTCACCCAACAGGTCGTGTTCGACCCTCCCCACTCCCGCCATGACTAGATCGCCCTTCCAAAGTTGGACAATCTCAGCGAGAGCGCTGCAGCCCTTTCCGTGAGCTCAGGCGCGAGTTGGAGCATCACATCCTTGGTGAACCGGAAGCTCGGTCCTGACACATTCAGCACAGCGACGACGCGGTCTCGCTGATAGATCCCGGCGGATATCCCATTCTCGTTGTCTGCGAGTTCGGCGCAGACCATCGCGAAACCTCTGCTGCGGGTAAGCGCCAGCTCGGCGCGGATCGCGGCCGGGTCCGTCACGGTCTCCGCAGTCCGCCTCTCGAGCTGTCCACTGAGCACGGCTGAGACCTCGTCGTCCGGCATTGCGCTGAGCAGTACCTTGCCAGTGGAACTGCAGTGCAAAGGGTCAACAGAGCGGAGGTACGGCTTCAGTCGCACCGCGTGCGGCGAGTCAAGTTGCGCGACCGTCATTGAGCCCCCATGGCGGGGCACGGCGAGCAGCACAGATTCCGAGGTACGTTGCAACAACTGCACCATCTCGGGCCGGCAGATCGCCACCAAGGATTCATCGTTGGCTAGCGCCCGGGCACTCAGCGCGGTGGCCGCCAGACCCAATCGATATCTCTTGGTCGTTGGGTCCCGCTCGATGAACCCGTGGTCCTCGAGTGCGCTGGCCAACCGCCACACGGTCGTTCGGTTCAGGTTCGCTATTTGGCACAGTTCGGCCAAGGAGATCCCACCGGACGCTTCGCCCACGCATCTGAGCAACAGCAAGGTGCGATCCACCGCTTGTCGCCCCGAGCCCGAGCCCTTGGTCTCGGGCTCGGGCACTTCACCTGACTTGCTCACCTGGCACCTGCTTGTTCCATAGGAGATCGGGCCTAGTCGAACACGACGATGTAGCGGCCGGTGTTCTTGGCGGTGGGATCGTGGAAGGCATCGAAAGCCTCATTGATGTCCGCCAGCCGAATGCGCTTGATTACCAAGCTGTCCAGGTCGTAGCGACCCTCCATGTAGAGCCGGGCAATCTTTGGGAAGTCATCGAAAGGATTGACATCCCCATAGAAGCTGCCTCGGAGGATCTTCCCGAGCCGGTGGAAACCTCCGGCAGGAAGCTTGAGTTCGGCGTCGGCGGGGTAGGCGCCGATCACCACCACAGTCGCGCCCTTGCGTGCGCTCAACCAGGCCATCCTGCCCACCGCCGTACTGCCGGTGCAGTCGATGGCATATTCGACACCCAGGCCTTCGGTGAGTTGCCGGATTTCTTCGACCGGATCCGCGACCTCGCGAGAGTTGACCACGTGAGTGGCACCGAACTTCTTGGCGGTCTCCAGATTGTCGTCCTTGATGTCACACGCGATGATTTCTGCGGCGCCTGCGATTCGGGCTCCTTGGATCGCGTTGATACCCACGCCACCAATCCCGAAAACTGCCACGCTGGAGCCGGCGGTGACCTTCGCGGCCCGGACAGCAGCGCCATAGCCTGTCGCGACCCCACAGCCGATCATGCTGGCAGAGACCATGTCCATGCCCTTCGGCATCCGGACGCAACTCATTTCGGGTACCACGGTGTACTCGGCGAATGTCGACAGTAGCGACATGTGGTAGCACGGGCCGCCGTCCATCGACAGCCGCGAGGTGCCGTCCAGCAGGGTGCCGGCGAACATCGGTCCGAAGGCCGATTCGCACAAGTTGACCTTGCCTGCGCGACAGAAAGCGCAAGTGCCGCAGTAAGGAACCCAGCTGAGCGCCACCTCATCGCCGGGTGCGCAGGTTGTCACGTTGGGCCCTATCGCAACCACGACGCCGGCACCCTCATGACCTAGTACCTGCGGAATCGGGGTAGTCGGGTCAATCAGGGTATTGAGGTCGCTGTGGCAAACCGCAGTGGCCTTTATCTTCACCAGCACTTCGTTGGCTTTTGGCTCGGCCAAATCGACCTCGCGGATCTCCAATGGGTTGGAGACCGCGGTCATCACGGCGGCTTGCATCTTCATGATTGGTTACCTCCAGATCTCAGTTCGCGTACCAGATGGTCTTGGTGCGGGTGTACAACTCGAGCGAGCGAATGCCGCACTCGTTGCCCCAGCCGCTCTGCTTGTGACCCCCGAATGGGCTGGCGGGGTCATAGCAGCCGTATCGGTTGATGAAGACCTGGCCTGCTTGGAGGGCATTAGCTACCCGCTGGGTGCGGGCTACGTCGTTGGTCCAGAAGCCGGCGGCCAGTGCATAGACGGAGTCATTCGCCATGGCGACGGCCTCTTCTTCGCTGTCGAATGGAATGACTGTGAGTACCGGGCCGAAGATTTCTTCTTGTGCGATGCGCATTCTGTTGGTGCAATCCACGAAGATCGTGGGATCAATGAAGAACCCCTTGGCGTTGCTGCCGGTGGTGTTGCGAGTGCCACCGCACAACAGTCGAGCGCCCTCGGACTTGCCGATCTCGATGTAACCCATGATCGAATTGAACTGTTCTTCGGAGACTTGGGCTCCCTGATTCGATGCGGGATCGAACGGGTCCCCGACCTTCCAGTTGGCGTCTTCTCTCAATAGCCCGTCGAGCACCGTCTGGTAGATGCCGCGCTGGACGAACAACCGAGTGGGCTCGGTGCATTTCTCTCCCTTGCCGGAGAACATTGCGACGAATGACCGGGTGATGGCGTACTGCAGGTCGGGTGCGTCGTCGAAGATGATGTTGGCAGACTTCCCGCCCAGTTCGAGCGACAGCAATTTCAGGTTCGAATCGGCGGAGTCGCGGACCAGCTGCTTGCCCACCACGGTGCTTCCGGTGAAGGCCAGCTTGTCAACCCGCGGATGCCGACTGAGGTAGGAGCCGACCTGGCCCCGACCGACGACAAGGTTCAGCACACCAGTCGGCAACAGTCCGGATTCGTCGAAGATCTCAAACAGCCGCACCAGTGACATCGAGGTCATGCCCGATGGCTTGATCACCACGGTGTTGCCCATGGCCAAGGCTGGTCCGAGCTTGTAGCCTGCCATGTCCATCGGGTAATTCCAGGGAATGATTTGGCCGACCACCCCGACTGGATCGCGGCGGGTGTAGGAGAAGTAGCTGTTGACCGGGTTGACCTCGCCGTAGAACTTGTCGGTCCAGCCGGCATAGTAGTCGAAGAAATCCGCGACGTTGGTCACGTCCTCGCATGCCTCGGTGAACAATTTGCCGTTGTCCAAGGTCTCCAGGGTTGCGAGTTGTTCAAGATTCGCCCGAATCGCGCCGGCCAGTTCACGCATGATCTGGCCGCGCCGCTGGTGGCTGATCGTGGTACGCCAAGGCCCGTTGTCGAAGGCCTCGCGGGCAGCTTCGACGGCGAGGTCCACGTCGTCCTCGATCGCGCATTTGATGTGGCCGATCACCTCGCCGGTTGCCGGGTTGACTGAATCCAGCACCGCTCCGGCACCGTCGTGCCAGGCCCCGCCTATGAAGCAGCTGCGCGGTTGCTGCAGCCATTCGGTGGCCCACTCCAGCTGCGGTTGGTAGTCCGTCATGACTCCTACCGGTCCTTTCCTTGGTTCTGCGATATTGGTGTGTGTGACGTTTCTGCGAGAGTCGTCGGTTCGACTCGGTTATTCGGTTGGTCCTCGGCACGCAGTTGCTGAACAGCCTGTTTCAGGCCGACCCCGGCAATCAGGTCGGAGATGTAGTGGTAGCCGTGCCGTTGCTTCGCCTCTGCCAAGAGAGGAATGCCGGCGTTTGCGTATTCTGCGCACTTGTCAGCATTTAGTTCGATGCCAGTTACGCATTTCTCGTCGAACAGCTCGAGTGCGCGGGTAAGCATCTGCATGTTCTTGATTACCAGGAAGCCCATCATCGGCTCGAAGACGTTGAGGTGTACCTCGGAGCGGCCGAAGCCGGCCACCACGGCGGAGTGATTAGCCGTCACCAGCATGGCGCACTGGATCATCATCTCGGGCACCACCGGGTTCACCTTGCCCGGAAAGAATGAGGAGCCGGCTTGAACATTGGGTAGCGTCAGTTCGGCAAAACCGCACTCCGGGCCAGATGACAGCAGGCGCAGGTCTTCGGCGAACTTCTGGCCCAACGATGCGATCAGCTGGACCACTCCTGATAGCTTGACCAGATCGTCCTGATAGGCCGCCGCATCATAGAGATTCGGATGCAGGCCAAAGGCGATTTGGGTGACGGCTGCCAATTCTGCCACGACGATTTCGCGGTACTCTGCAGTGGCGCCCAAGCCCGATCCGATAACCGTGCCACCGAGGTTTATTCGGCAGAGTTCTGCGTCCAAAGGCTGCAGGTCGGTGCGCAGCCGCGCCAAGGCCGACGCCGCGGACTTGAACAAGGCACCCGCGGAGACACGCATGCCGTCCTGTAAGCAGGTCCGCGCGATCGTCTGGTACGGCGCGAAGGCGGTCGCCTTTGCCTGCAGGCTCCTCTCCAGCTGCAGGCTCGTCGATTGCAGCGCGCGTGACATGGTCAACAAGGTGAGTCGCAGCGCCGTATGGCAAACGTCTGCGGTCGACTGCGACATATTCACGTCGCTGACTGGGTCGACTTCGGCTCCGGCCAGAGTCGCGAGGACCTCGTTCATGTTCATATTGACGCCGATTCCACCGCCACCATGGAAGACGTCAACCGGGAACTGGTCGCGTGGGGGTTCGTCGGCCACCAACTGGCAGGCGCGGGCTATCTGTCGGTACTTGGCCTCGTCAAGTTGACCGCACGCATGATTTGCGCGAGCGCATGCGAGCTTAACCAGGGCCAAGCTCCGCAGGTAGGTCGGAAACTGATCCAACCGCGCGCCAGAGAACGACATGTTCTCTACCGTCAAGCTGGTCTGTTGCCCGTAAAGCACATTCATCTGGCTGCACCGCCCAAGAACGTAGTGTGTTCACAATATGAACATAACGTTCATATTGTGTTGCGACTGATAGTAGCTCCCTTGGGTAGGTCGGTCTAGTGGGCAAGGAGACTTATAGTTCCGCGTGCAATCGGGCTGTATCTCAGCGGTCGATTCTCGGGCGGCGAGTGGACTGGTGCTCGTCCTGGGATCATCTGCGTGCTTGCCTTGAGTGGTCAGCTGCTGGAAGCTGAGCTAGACGCTGACCCCTCATCGGGCCGAGGCGACATCCGATGTCTGCTACAACGGGTACCCGGGAAGAAGGAGCGAAGATGATCGTCCCAGACAGGCATGATCCGCGGACGGTGGGGGATGCCACCTGGGCGGTGCATGGTGGCAACGCCGTGGATGGCGGATCGGGAGCGATCC
>JARKPC010000148.1 GCA_029975435.1 Propionivibrio sp.
GATGCCGTCGATCGTGATGCGGCCTCCGGTTGGGTCGGCGAGTCGCGACAGCAAGGATGCAGCAGTCGACTTGCCCGACCCGGTCGAGCCGGCCAGGCCGACCGAGCTGCCCGCGGGGATCGTCAGATCGATGTCGTCCACGGCGGGCCGGTCGGCATCCGGGTAGACGTAGCTGACATGCTCGTAACGGATCTCACCGCGCAGCCGATCCATGTCCACTCGTACCGGATCGATGGGCGCAGCAACCTGTGGCACCAGATCGAGATACTCGAAGATCCGGCTGAGCAGGGCCATCGAGGCGACCCACTGGGCCCCGACATTGAGCAGACCCATGATCGGGCGGAAGATCTGGGATTGCAGGGCGGTGAACGCCACCACAGTGCCGATCGTGAGACGACCGTCGACCGGCCCGAAACCCGCCGCCAGATAGATGATCGCCGGTAGCGCGGCGAAGATGATGCTCATCGTCGCCATCCGCCAGCGTCCGGCCAGTTGGGAGCGCATGTCGAGATCGATCAGCGTGGCCGAGACAGCCGAGAACGACTCGGTCCGCCGATCGGCGATACCGAGGGTCTTCGACAACAGGGCACCGCTGACGCTGAGCGATTCGTCCACTTCGTTGTGCAGCCGCGACATGGCCTGCTGACGGGCGCGCGTGAGATCGCGGCGTACCAGGGCGACCCGACGGGTGCCCCAGATCGCCGGCGGCAGAATGACCAGACTGATCAAGCTGAGCCGCCAGTCGAGAGCGACCATCGCGATGGCCGTGGCGACTGCAGTGGTCAGATTGGACGCCACCGAGGTGGCGGTCGTGGTGAGCACCGATTGCAGGCCGGCCACATCGTTGACCAGCCTCGACTGGATCTCACCGGCGCGGGTGCGCTTGAAGAAATCGATCGATTGACGCTGGATGTTCGCAAAGACATCGACGCGCAGATTGTGCATAACGCGCTCACCGATGGCGCTTGCCAGCCATGTCTGCCACACTCCGCCGATCGCGGTCACGACCGCGATCCCGATCATCGCCGCAACCAGCACAACAAGCAGATGCGTGTTGCGGTTGGGCAGCGCGTCATCGATCACCGCGCGCAGCAGAAAGGGCTGCCCCATGCTGACGGCCGAGATCACTACGATGATGCCCAGCAGGAGCGCCAACCGCCAGCGCTGGGGGGCGAACAACTCGACGATTCGTTGCCAGCGCACCGGAGATTCCGCGAGCTGTGCTTTGTCGGCGGGATCGATGCGTTGCGGCCCGTAGGCGCTCATGCGACCCTGATCTGCCATGGGGAATCACCTCCATCCCACGATATACTGAGGTACACCAATTAAGAGGTTACCTCAGTAAAACACCCGGAAACAAACGTTGACAGAACACGCAGGCAGAAGGACAGCGCCGTGAGTGAACAGGCAGATGATCATCGGGGCATCAGTGACGACCTGGGCGAGCTCTTCGCGCGGGTGGCCCGCCAACAGCGCCGAGCGACACTGGGCGCACTGGAACCCTACGGGGTCAGCCCGCACCAAGCCAGGGCATTGCGTCAGATCATCAAGCTCGGACCATTGCGTCCCAGCAAGCTTGCCGAGCAGCTGCGAATCAACCTGCGGTCAGCCACAGACGTGGTGGACGCGCTGGTGGGGGCAGGTCTGCTGATCCGCGAGCCTGATCCGGGCGACCGGCGTGCGATTCTGGTCAGCGCCACACCGGAGGGTATTCAACGCTCCGAACAGATCGGCAAGGTGCGCGCCCAGCAGGGTGACGTCTTTCTCTCCGCCCTGGACGAAGCCGACCGCGCGCAGCTGCGGCGCATCCTTCAGATACTGGATCGTCAGCCGGAGTAGCGAATCAACCGACTCACAGCCCGGAGTTGTCCGTACGCACCAGGATTCGGCCGCACTCCTCACAGCGCAGCACCTGATCGGGGGCCGCTGCGGCCTGCCGCTTGAGCTCGCTGACATCCAACTCCAGTCCGCAGCCACCGCAGCGCCGGGCCCGTAGTTCGGCAGCACCCGTGCCGCCGGCGCGCTGCGCGATCTTGCCGTACAGCGCGATCAGCTCGGCGGGCAACCGCCCGGCCAGAGTCTTGCGCTGCTCGCCGAAGCCTTCGATCTGTTGGTCGAGTTCGCGCGCGGCCTTGTCGCGCAATATCAACAGGTCCCGCATCGCGGTCTCGATCTCTTTGCGCTCAGCAGCCAGTCGGTCGCTGATCGCGGTCTCATCCTCGACCTGCTGCATGATCTCGAGCTGGGTGTCCTCCAGCGTGGCGATGCGTCCGCGCAGGTGTTCGATCTCGTCGAGCATCGGCTGCAGCGCCTTGGCTGCGATCATTCCCGCGTCGATCTTCTCCTGATTGCGCACCAGGCGGGCGCGAGCCGGAGCCAGATCGATTTCGACCCGCTCCTGCTCGGCTTCTGCGTCGCCCCTGCGCGTCTGAGCAGCAACGATCTGCTCGCTCAGTTTGGTGCGGGTGGCCTGCAATTCGGCGAGCTTGGCGTTCTCGGGAAGGGTCGAGCGGCGATGACGCAGCCTGGCTACCTTGGTATCCAGCTCGGCCACCTGCAGCAGTGCGCGCTGCGCACTGGGATCAGCTTGCATCAATGAAACCTTTCGTTGCCTGGAAGCTTAGATCGTCCGGCCAGCACCCAGCCAGCAGTAGGAGAAAACGCGCGCGGGTAGGATCGAAAACGAATCACCGCCCAGATGTGTTTCGGAGGACTTCATGGCTAACGGCGAGAAAGCGACCCTGACCAACCGACAGTCGCCCTTCTCGGACGCCTTCAAGCAGTTCATCTGCGAGGGTTGGGCGCCCTACA